>NZ_JACSNE010000006.1:0-136048 GCF_018619035.1 Exiguobacterium sp. s168
ATGGCTACCGAAACCTCGAACGATTCTTTTTGAGATTGCGCCTCGAGCTTGGTGGTTAAAATAGCAACCACGTGTTATGGTGATGAGCCTTTATTCTTCCAACACCCTGGTTTTTCCTTTACGATAAGATAGAAGATTCAAATATATAGGGGGCGATAGGATGTTTGGTAAAGAACCGACATGTATGCATTGTGGCAAAACGATCGAAGGAAACGAAAAAGTCTACATTCAAATGCGTTATCCAAAACATCGCGGGATGACGGAAGTCAAAGCTTACTTAAAAAGCGAAGGTCGTTTCATCTGCGAAAAATGTTTCGCTGAAAAGACAGAGTCAAAGGGGTAAGCACTTATGAACCTGAAAGAGAGTACGATTTTAGTTACAGGAATGACCGGAACGCTTGGCTCTCGTGTTGCGCGACGTTTTCTAAAAGAAGCGCGTGAAGTGCGCGGTTTGTATCGCTCTCAGGAACAAGCGGATCAATACGCTTTCAAAGGTGTCCACGCAGTCATCGGTGAACTCGGTGATCCGAATTCGCTTCTTACAGCACTTCAAGGCGTCGATCTGTTGATTCACTGTGCTGCCTATCTCGGAGATGATCCCGATTTAGCACAGGAAGCAAATGTTACAGGTGTACAATATCTCGCAGATGCTGCGACAAAAGCTCGTGTCAAGCGCATCATTCACATCTCGACGACTTCCGTGTACGGCGAAGTCGTGAGTGGACATTTTACGGAAACGTCACCGCTCCTACCGTCCGAACATGTTTACATCCATACAAAGCAGGAATCCGAACGCCTGTTACAGGAATATACACCCGATTCCGATTTAATCATCTTACGTCCAGGATCAATTTGTGCCGAGGAGCAGTCCTACTGGGGGGATCGTCAAGTCGAGCGGATTAAGGAGGCGGATGTGATTACCTGGGTGCACCCGGACGATGTCGTCCCGTGGGTCCATACGGATAATCTAGTCGAAATGATCGTCCTTGCCGCAACGAATGCGCATAATGGGGATATCTTCAATGCGATCGATGCGAATCTACCTGAGACGGATTTTCGGTTGAAGTTGATCCATGCGAGCGGCACGCCATACCGAACACCGAAGCGTTCGGCGGAACGCGCTACTTTCTCGAACGAACGAATCAAACAACTCGGATACGTTCCACTCCGAACACCGCAAGAGACGATTGAACAGTTGATTCAATCCTTTACAGTAAAATCATGATTTCGCAAGCAATTATATTAGTAAACGGACACGTATTGCTGGTACGACAGTATGTAGCGCGAGGAGAAAACGTTTGGAATTTTCCTGGCGGACAAATCGAGCCTGGTAATTCACCCCAACAAGCGTGATGTGCTCCAAGAAAAAGGGGCTGACTCAAAAGTCAGTCTCTCCAAAGATAAGGGTGGCAGATTCATGATCTGCCACCCTTATCTCGTAAAAAAGAATGACGCGTCACACGCCACTCCTACAGGAAAAAGCGCATTTATGCGCTGTCAGAGACAAACAAGCCCGTTTTCCTGCTTAAATAAAGCAGGAAAACGGGCTTGTGTCTCGCCTGAGGAAAGTGCGTGAAAAGACGCGTCATTCTTTTTTTGAGTCAGCCTCTTTTTCATACTATCGTTTGAAGCCAGTCGTACCATTTTTCCCGATCATGCCGTCTTAACTCCGCAAGCGTCTGAATGACTTGCTCTGTTCCAAGTCTCTGTTCTGCTTCGGACGAATTCGTCTTGTCCAGTGAACGATCGAGATTGAAGACTAACCAATCAAGCTTGCTGTGGACACTGCGGTCGATGACACTGTACCAATCGACATCGAGTACTTGATTCGTCGTTGCATATCCGTTTAAGAACGAAGAAAAACGTTCTGCATCGTGTGTGCCATCCACCCGGCTTGACCAATAACAAGCGGTCTCGAAAAGATCGAGTATCGGATGAATCGGTCCGGCAGACTCCCAGTCGATAACGACCGGTCCGGTTGTTGTCCAAATGACATTCTTCGGATCGAGGTCACGATGACTGATGACACAGTCATTCCCTAACGTCTTCATCGAGCGGCATACATCCGCTTCGATCGCTCGTAGTTGCTGCACCAGTTCCCCCAACTGTCTCGCCCAACGCTTATTTTGCATTTGTCCTTGTTGAAGAAAACCATTCCAATCAATCGGAACATACTCAGATGAAACGGAAGGAATCGACGGCGTCGTTTCGATCGCCGCTCGATGTAACGTACCTAGTACGTTACCAATGGCTTCTGCATGCATCGGACATAAGTCCTGCGTTTTTAAAGTTTGTCCGTCGATCCACGGGAACAAGAGACAGCATGATTCTCCCACTGCATACAACGGTCCATCTAGACGAAGTGCCGGCAACGCAGATAGCAACTTTGCAGCGGCAAACGCTACATCCTCGGATTGAATGAAGTTAGCTCGAGCCGTCTTCCGCTTCATAATTTGTTGATTTAGACGTTTTACGACGAAGTGTCCTGTATCCGTCGAAAAACGGAACATCTCGTGCATCAGTCCTCCTGAGAGTGGTGAAAGATCCTGCTGATACATACCAATTCGAAAGTCTAGGCATAATTTTTTCATTTGTTCGTCATTCATTGAAAACTCCTTTTACTTAACGCTTACGCGGATTGATCCGTTTGTTTCGTATGACGAATAAAATAATATTCACCGATGAAAATCAAGATGATACTGACGAGGGAGACGATCAGTACGAGCGGATCCGTCTTTCCCTTGAGATACAGAAATGCCAGTAACACGATGGCGTCAAACAAAATCGCCAATGTGACCACCCAAACGCGAACATGCAACTGCTTACGAAGATGTTTTAAGACGCCGACATGAATGATGATATCCATGACCAAGTACAGAATTGCTCCCATCGACGCAATCCGAGATAGATCGAAAAAGACAGTTAGCAACATTGCTAGGACGATCGTATAGACTAACGTATGTTTTTGCACGGATCCCGGCATACCGAAATGACGATGCGGAATCATATGCATGTCCGTCAACATCGCAAGCATCCTTGAGACGGCAAAGACGCTCGCAATGATGCCAGAAATCGTCGCAAGGAGCGCGATGGATACCGTGAACCAGACGCCTTTATTTCCAAGTAACGGGCGGGCTGCTTCAGCTAACACATAGTCTTTCGCTTGAATGATTTGATCAAGCGACAATGTCGATAAGACGGAAAAGGCTAACAAGAGATAGACGATCAAACTAATCAGGATGGACAACATGATGGCTACGCCGACGTTTCGTTTCGGGTGTTTAATTTCCGAGCCGCTGTTCGTGATGGTCGTAAACCCTTTAAACGAGAGAATCGTTAGTGCGACAGCCGCGACATAATTCGTAATCGACCCATCCGACGTAGTGTTCGGACTATCCAGCTCAAATCCACCAATTGATAAAATCAAAATGCCGAACAGAACGAGAGCTCCGATCTTAAGCGCTGAAGTGATTAACGAAAATGTTTGGATAAACGAATTCCCAGAGATGTTGACGATGAATGCACCAATCAATAAGACGACACCGAGTGTTGGAATCCAGTAACTAGCCTGTTCTCCTGGTACGAGTTGTAACAAGTAGGTACCGAACGTGCGCGCCACGAGACTCTGATTGATGATCATCGAGATTGCCATCAGCAGGGCTGCAGCGGCAGCAATCGTTCCCTTACCGTATGCTTTGACAAGAAACATGCCGATTCCTCCAGCTGATGGAAAAGCATTGCTCAATTTGATATAAGAATAAGAACTAAATCCAGTCACGATACCGCCAATAATGAAAATATACGGCAACCAGGAACCCGAGAGTTCTGCGACCTGTCCGAGCAAGGCAAATATCCCGGCACTGATCATAACACCAGTTCCAAGACCAACGGCTCCTTTTAAACTAATACTGTCTTTTTTATACTCTGCCACTATCGTTCCTCCTCTTGATACTTCAGTAAGTTAGATACAGTTTCCCTTACCGGTCCTGAATTAATCATTTTTCAATTTCAGACCTGCTCCTTTATACTGATAAGGGTCGATTTCTACTATGAAGAATGAAAGAGAAGAGGTTTATTATGAAACAAATTCATCACATCTGCATTCAGACGACGGACTACGCTGCGTCTAAAAACTTTTATGAACAGCTCGGGTTCTCGCTCGTCCAAGAGTCACCTGGTTTTCACGACCGTGCCTTTAACAGCTGGTTGCGTCTTGGTGACTTCTATATCGAGTTGCAAACACCGAAATCAGGTCAATCGTTCACCGATTATACGAAACAAGCGGCTGGTCCCGTCCATTTCGCCCTCTACGTTGACGACTTGCAAGAGGACGTAACACGCCTAGAACGACTCGGTATGCCCTTTTTACCAAAGGACGGTGGTAACATCTATTTCGTCGTCGATGGCCATCTCAGCAAATTAAAAGCACCAGAAGGAACAATCATCGAGTTACGAGATACGTTTGCAATAGAGGGTTGAAGCACTTGCACTTGTAATTGTGATTTTAATGGTTCCAAAAATGAACTAAAAGAGGAATGATTGAATCAATCCATTCCTCTTTTCTCTCTATGTAGCTTACATGAATCGACACTCCTCACATCTTTCGATTCACGTATAGCAATGTAATAGGGAAGAGTAAAACGTGTCCTCCTAATGCTAACAACAGAGCAAATTGAATGTCTTGAATGATCGACAGATTGACGAGTACCAAAATCAAGTAAAGATAACCGATACTAATTAAATAGGCGATATGTCCACTACGTATTTTGACTTCGTTTTGCCGCTCATCATACGGTTCGTTCGGTGAGAAACTCACCGCTGTGATGCGTGAGGCAATACCTGCTAAAACCAGGACGATACCTAGTGTTTTCATTTCTGAAATCTCCATCGTCATGTATATCCCTATTCCAATTAAAGCAAGATCCAACAATATATTTAATCGCTTCATGCTGTTCCCTCCTCGCTCATTCGATTCGGTGTAAAGATGTCTTCGATTCGCCGTTCAAACAGATCAGCTAGTGTAAACGCGAGGTCGAGTGACGGATTATACCGCTCTTTTTCGATGGAAATGACCGTCTGACGCGACACGTTCAATCGTTTTGCCAGTTCGCCTTGCGACCAACCTCGTTCTTCGCGCATCTCCTTGACCTTATTTTTCATGATTTCACCTCGTAGTCCCACTATATGTAAATAACACACTACTTGTCAAGTTTCCTTTACACCCTCTTCATACGCTCCCACATGATATACCGATTGTCTCTCCCGACCTGAATCAATCCCGCTTTTTCGAGTACTCGGATTGATGCTTGATTCGTCGACTCCGTCTTCGCAAGTACCCCTGTCACTTCCGTTTGTTCAAACGCCCATTCAATCAATGCTTGAACTGCTTCCGTCGCAAACCCTTGATTGAGATACGCTGGTAACAGACCATAACCGATTTCGACCGCTTGTCGTATGTCCGGCTTCCCCTTGAATCCGATATCCCCGATTACTTAACCATCCTTTGTCATGACGAGCCAGCTGCACCAGTATAATAGCGAGGAATCTGACGCTATTGACATCAAATGCTGCTGAACTTCCGGTCCGTTATCGTAGTGCTGTTGTTGTAAATGTGTCACGTCATTCGCTGTACACGGATGAATCGTCAATCGCTTTGTTTGAAGGGTTATCATTACTTTGTCTCCTTTTTTAGGTTTGCCACCACTGTTGTAGGTAACGTTGGATATACCAACAAACGATAAAAAGACTTGTTGCACCGAGTACACTGTAAAAAACAGGAATACCTAAGCGGATCAATCCATATAAGACGGCAAGCAATAAGAACGTCGCTGGTAATCCGAGTAACACACTCTTTAAGAATGTACTCAGTTCTGCCCGTTCACTTCCCTGTTTAACGAGCCAGGCAAAACTGATCAGACTGACGACGGGCAATGCAGACAACACACCACCCAGTGACGGTGAACGCCGAGCGACTTCCGTGACGAGACAGATGACCAGTGCGCTCGACAGCACTTTAACGAGAAAAGCAGTCATCTGCCGCCTCCCGCAACAATCGAAACGCCTGTTCAATCGCCTGTTGGTCTGTTTTTGACATCGTAGCAAGGACTTGATTCAACCGTTCAGGATCGAGTTCCGTATGACGACGAACGATTGTATCCCCCAAGTCTGTCAAACCAATTGTCACTTGGCGCTGGTCTTCTGGATTCCGTTTTTTTTCGATATAGCCTAATCCCTCCAACTTTTTGACGTGCTCAGACGTCGTATTATGTGAGAGGCGAAATGCCTCGGCAATCTGCTTGATCGTCGGATTCATCGCAAATTGGATGTATTGCAAAATACGCACACTTTGGTGAGACAGGTTTTCTTCGAACCGTGGATGTAATTGATAATAAATTTTTGCAAAATCAGCTGAAATCATAATGCTCCCCCTTATATCGTATAATCCGAATATATCGTAAATTACGATATATAACCAGAGAAAGAGGTATTTTCATGAAAAAAGTGTTAGCTACTATCGTATTGGTCATTCTTTTTCTCAGTGGATGCTTAGCGGAGACGACGATGACAACGACGGACCTCATCGCGGCGGAAGCCATTGAACAAGATCAAGACGTCATCCGCTTGAACGATCGCGTGTACCGACTAGATCAGGTAGTAACCGTCTCGAGTCTTTCTTTGACTCCTGGTCCACGTGTCCAAAAAATAGCATCCGAAAAGACGCTCAAGGAAGGCATGGCAACTCGTCTTAAGAGCGGTACGGTCATCTATCAAGAAAAAGATGATACGATGTTTTTATATGTGCAGCGAAACAAGAAGTGGTATCGCTATCAATCCATCCCTGAAGGATGATGAGGAGGAAGACAGATGAAGTATCCAACGACATTGGGCACGAAAAATGGCTACATCCACAATCCAACTTCCGCTGAAGCGATTCCTGTCCGTTATCGTGCCGTGATTCAGGACGTCGTCGCCTATGTACAAACCTTATCCGCGTTTCATGGCGTGTACTTGTATGGCAGCGTCGCCAAAGGAACGGCGCGTTCCTTTGAATCCGACCTCGATTTTACACTGATTTTGACAGAGCCGTTGACGGAAGAAGAACACATGCAGTTAGATGAACGGACAGAAGACTGGTTGAAGGACTATCCATTCGTCACCAAAATCGATTATGACATCGGTCTGCTTGGCGACGTCATACGGGATGACGAAGCACTTCGTTGGGGCGTCTGGTTGAAATCCGTCAACTTGTTTCTGACAGGCGAAAATCTCCAAAGTCGATTTCCGTCCCTTCGTCCGACACGCGCTCTTGGCTTCGCATTAAACAGTGGGCTATCCGAGCAGTTGAGGTCTGATCTATCACGTCTAGAGAAAGGGCAAGTCACCTTGCTTGATTCGGATTCGATCGTGAAACGGATTGTTCGGAGCGCCTATCACCTCATCTTAGAGGAAGATCAAAGCTTCGTGCATGACCTCGAGACACTCCGCCCGATCCTGCTTCATTATTTCCCTGACGAACCGCGCTTTTTGTCACTGTTCGCCGCATACGATACAGACCAAATCGTTTCGCTAGAAGATGTCCACTACTTTGTGGACTGGTTCGCGTCTCGAATGCCGGACGAATCAATTCTTTAATCGAAACAGACCAGTCCACAGTCCAGCATGACCAAATAATGCCTCTGGATTGTCGACGGGTTTCATTTCCGTTAGTTCGATGACGTCGAATGCATCGAATATGGAGAGTAATCGCTCTTTCGTATAGCCGAGTCCGCCTTGGAGACTATTTTCTTGATAGACTTCCCAGTCTGTCAACGTCGCCCCGCCAAGCGGACCGCCCGCAACAAAACACGTTAATCCGAAATATCCTCCTGGTCGCAACATCTCCTTCATTCGCGTCACGTAGGTCAAACGTCGATGTGGCGCCATATGGTGAAAACAGCCTGAATCGTAAATGAAATCATATGTATTCTGTTCTGTCGTCTCTAGAAAATCTTGCTTTCGAAACGCAACGTGCGCTCCAGTCTGTTGTGCTTGTTCCGTTGCCCATTCTAACGCGGTTGATGAGAGATCCAGTCCTGTCATCGAGAAACCGTGTGCTGCGAGATAGATCGCATTTCGCCCCTGTCCTGTTCCGAGATCTAACGCGTCACCTGGCGAGATCCAGCCCTGTTCGACGTAGCGAACTAAGTTCTCGTCAGGAATGTTTTTAAAAAACGGGATCGGTTTCGTCCGATCTTCATAAAACTTGTCCCAAAACGGTTCTGGTTCACGCAATCGCGCATCAAGCATCTTTAAAATATCCTCCATCGTATCAATCGTCTAAATTTCTGTCATTGATCAGTTCCCCCTCTTTTCTTCTATAATATTGTATTCGTGTTCAACCTCTTATTTTCCTGTATTTCTCGGATGAAAATGCGCTATTTTTCTTACCTTACGATATTGTTAGTATGTTCTCGCAATCGCCCATGCTACACTAGCCTTTAATTGAAACAACCATTCAAAAGGGAGATATCTTGCATGCGTCAACATCCGACTTCCACTTCTACCTTAGCAACGGATGAGAAGATCATCCGCTTGATTCAAGGTCTTCATCAAATGCACCATTCACCTATGAAAGCTACCCATTATCAAAAGTTAGCGGCTCAACTTCCTTACCCATCACTTGAAGAAATCAATGCACGATTCGGCTCGTGGGCACACCTTTTAGAGACAGCTGGCATCGTCAAGGCTTCTCACTTATCGACCAAAGACCGGATGACGTTGAATCGCCCGGCTGCGGTCAAACGAACGAAACGGTGGTCGATCGAAGAAAGCGTCGCCTTTTATGTCGCACAAAAAGGAACGAACATGACGATTCGCGCCTACACGGAATTACGGGATTTACATTCAGAGATGTTAAGTGCGAATACGATCATTCGTCGGTTCGGTACGTGGAAAAATGCTTTAGCACACTTCGACCTCACCTCGAACGGTTTCTTCACTGACCAAGACTGCCTAGAAGCACTTAAACAAGCGGCAGCCACTCATGGACCGCTACTGACGAGTCAACAGTATGCTAAGTGGGCACGTGCGCACCAAGCACCTTCACTGACTTTATTGATTGAACGTTTTTCAAGTTGGCGTGAAGCTTTGCGTCGTCTTGATAGCGAATGAAAAGGATCGTGCCCGCTGATCATTTCGACGGGACACGATCCTTTTTGATTATTGTTTTGGTAATCGTAGCAATTCATGATCCGTTCCTTCAGCGCATTTACTTAACGTATAGATTGCCTCTTGCTTCACGATCGTTTTATCGAGTTGCTGACAGACTTCATTCTTTCGATCGTCGTCTGTTGAACCGAACTGATCACGTGATGCATCAGACGAATACTGATACGTCTTGCCGTCATACTCGACGTCATACACAATCGGATCTCCCTCGGTCGTGTAGGCTGTGATGCGAATCTGATCTGATTTTCCTTGCTTCGACTTATTCAAAAAAGACTCGAATCGGTCGCTGTTCTCAACACCTTTCTGGACGATGATGTCGCCGTTCTCCTTTGCCTCTTCCATCGTGTATTTTCCGCAACCTACTAAGAATAGGATACATAAAGCCAAACCGATCTTCCGCACCAAAACATCGACTCCTTCTTACTGTTTCGTCAATAGGTGATCTAGGCGATACAGTTGCGACGTGAAACCTTCCTTCATTCCCATCCCCAGCACTTCTTGCACAGCTGCTTCCGTTTCGTAGGTCGATTCAAAGACAATCAAGGTCGTTTCTCCATGGTCAATGAATGTCGTGACATTTTCACTACCTGGTAAATTTTCAGAGATAGCTCCTGACGCGTCGGAGAAGTAATCGGCATGACTATAGGTGTTCGGGGCATCGATATGTCTAAAAATTGCTTTCCCCCACGACTCCATGCCATAAAAATCACCTTGTGTTGGATCGACACACCGCATGCAATAATGCCATACACCACCTGGTTGAAACTCAAACGTCTTGATCATCGTCTCCCAGCCTTCCGGTCCCCACCACGCTTCGAGTTGCTCTTTTTCTGTGAATGCAGCAAAGACATTATCTCGAGGAGCCTCACAAACCCATTCCATTCGTAGCACCTTACCATCAATCGATGTCTTCAGTTCCTTTTTCATTCGTCTCGTCTCCCTTCGCGGATGATTGCATCTGCTGCAAATGTTCATCTAGACGATACATGCGTGCTTCCATCTGAGCCATTGTGTTACTCCACGTGACAAGTTCTCGAAAAGCTTCTGGACGAAGGCTATACAAGCGACGATTCGCCTGCCGCTCGACAGTGATTAGTTCTGCGTCAAGCAACAGCTTTAAGTGCTTCGAGGTTTGCGGTTGGCGTAAGTGTAGTTGATCGGCTAACTCATTGACGGAGCGAGGACCTTTTCGTAATGCTTCGATGAGTTGTAATCGTATTGGGTCGCCGAGTGCTGAAAATCGTGCGGACATCTGCTCGTTCATATCCGTTCACCTCTTTATTTTATATATTCCCAACTCGGAATATTCCAAACCAAGAATATAAAAAGTGCAAAATGATTGTCAGACGCGTTCAAATAACGTACGTTCTAGACAACCTGTATGAAAAGAGCGTGAACCAATGAAGACCGAATGGATGGAAGCATTTCTCGTCACTGCAGAAACCGGAAGCCTGACGAAAGCAAGCGAAGTACTGCACATGACGCAACCGGCATTAAGTAAACAAATCAAGAGTCTTGAGAGTGCGCTCGAAGTCTCGCTGTTGCATCGATCAGCACATGGTGTCACGTTGACGCCTGCAGGCGAAATCGTCTTTGAAGAGAGCCGTGAACTCCTTGACCGAATTGATCAAATGAAACGGCGGATTGGTACGATCGATGAACGGACGACACTGACGCTCGGATCATGGCCGAGCGTCGCGATGACGTATTTACCGCGTCATGTCTCACGTCACGCGACAGTACCAGACCTCAAGTTGAAGACAGCGCATACGACAATTGATTTGATGCAAGGGCTTGAAGAACGCCGATACGATGCTGTTTTACTCGACGATCGTCATCATATCCATCCGTATCATACGACGCATTTATATACGGAGATTTTTTTGCTTTACGTGCATCAAGACGATGAACGATTCGCGGGCTGCACGTCAGTTGCGTTTGATCAAATTCGAAATGCCTCTTTTTTATCGCTCCCGATTGATTGCGATTCGACGAACATCCTAAAAGACGCGTTCATCGAACGAGGTGCCGTCTATCAGGCAGAAAACGAGATGGAATTCGGATCAAGCGTCCTCGGTTTCATTCGCGCCGGGCTCGGCATCGCCCTGTTACCGGAGATTTTTCAAGACGGACTATCCCCTGAAATCAAGACGTTACCGGTTGATGGGTTTGATGTCGTCCGCAAATTGTCACTCGTCTCACGAGACGCCTCCCATCATGCCATCCTGCTTGATTTACTCGGTCAGTCACGTTGAAGATGCACTTGTAGTTCATTCCTTAGATCATCGACCTGATCTTGCGAAATCTCTGAATCCGGCGTCTCGCCGTAACGGACGAGATGATAGATCGACGGATCGAGCGTGACATCAATCCGTTGTAACCATTCGCCGACCGTCTCTTCAGAGCGGCGGCGTTTTTGTCGTGTCAGCTGCCGATCGAATGTTTGTAAAAGCCGGCGAATCTCTGACTCTGATTCTTCACCGACAAATGTTTGTCGTGTCGAACGATTCTGTGTAAACACTGGAGGCGGATCCATGAGATCGTCGACTACACTCTCCTGTTTGCGCCGTTTTCGTAAACGCTTCAAGAAGTAGCGTAGACTGAAGAGGACAATCAGTAGTATGACAAGACCGACGACGCCATAAAAGGTAGTCACTCCTAATGCATCCTTATCCGCAAATCCCTCGCTTCGTACATCTATCTTTTGTTTGGTCGGTTTACCTTCTTCTCCTCCATTAACTATAATTTGGGTTTGAGAAGTTGCTGGATCATAAAAGAAATAGCGATAGGCTTCCGTTCCGACCAATTGAATAGCTAAAAGACTCACGAGTGCTACACATAATGTCACGATTAAACCACGTTTCATCCCATCACTCCTTTTCAATATTTTACCATTATCATTTCGGAATGCATTGATTTTTCTTTCTTTTCAGTCAATTTTTCATTAGAGTAAGTGGTGACTCTCAATAAAAGGACGTGACATCATGTATCTTCCAAGTTTTTCGTTAATCGATCAGACATTTCTTATCACTGGAGCTGGACGAGGTATCGGACGCGCGCTCGCCATCGGGATGGCAGAAGCCGGTGCTAACATCATTCTCGTCGCCCGGACGGAACGGGATTTGAAGGAGACGGCACAAGAAATCGAACGACTCGGTCGAACGGCTTACATATTCCCGTGCGACATCACTGACCGGAAACAAGTCGTCGAGACGGTAGCTCGTGCCTACGAACAAGTACCGCAGATTGATGGACTCGTCAACAATGCCGGAATGAACATTCGCTCGAAGGCACTCGATGTGACGGAAGAAGAATGGGAAACGATCCAACAGACGAATCTGAAATCCGCCTTCTTCTTTGCTCAAGAAATCGGGAAACGGATGCAAGAGACAGGTGGAAGTATTCTGAATATCGCCTCCGTCGCGGGTCACGTCGCCTTACGGACCGGTGTCGTGTATGCGACGACGAAGGCGGCGATGATTCAGATGACGAAGGTATTAGCCCTTGAATGGGGACCACAAAACATTCGTGTCAATGCGATCGGTCCGTGGTATTTTAAAACACCGCTGACGGAACCCTTACTAAAAGATCCTACATATCTGCAGGAGATCGTTGACGTGACACCACTCGGTCGGGTGGGTGAATTAGAAGAGCTCGTTGGTCCAGTTGTCTTCTTATCATCTGCCGCTGCCCGTTACGTGACGGGACAAACACTTTATGTTGATGGCGGGATGACGATTAAAGGTTTTTAAAACAGAAGAAGACGGATGCGCATCTGCCCATCCGTCTTCTCATATCTTAAAGGAGTTTCATCATGCCAAAACGTATTGCACTCGTCGCTGGTGCCTCTCGTGGCGCCGGACGTGGCATCGCTTATGCTTTAGGTGGCGCCGGAATGATTGTTTACGTCACGGGACGAAGTACGAATGAACAGACGACGGACAATCGTAGCGAGACGATCGAAGAGACGGCTGCTGGTGTCACGGCACGCGACGGACTTGGCATCCCGGTCGTTTGTGACCATACGAATCAAACGGACATCAATCGTCTGATTCAGCAGATCCAACATCAACATGGTCGAATCGATCTCCTCATCAATTGTGTATTCGGTGGTTCGGAAAGCCACTTGCCATCCGGAACCGGACGACGGTTTTGGGAGCGACCACCGGAACATTGGGACGCGATGATGTCCGCCGGACCAAAAGCGTATTTGTGGACGATTCGGGCTGCGATGCCATTACTGCAACAGAGTCCAGCCGCGCTCGTCATCAATTTGACGTCATTCACACCAGATCAGGTGGCCGGAAATCTTTATTATGATTTGGCGATGCAAACGATTAATCGGATGACGCACGTCATAGCGCAAGAGTTAGCTCAAACAACTATCTCTGTCATCGCGCTCTGCCCCGGTTTCATGCGGACCGAACGGGTCGTCGATGCCGGTTTCGCGAGCGCCGCGACAGAATCGACGACCTATATCGGACGGGCAGTCACAGCGCTAATGGCAGATGACGATGTTAGCCGTTATTCTGGGCAAGCCGTCTTCGTTGCCGATCTCGCGAAGACGTATCAATTTACAGATCAGGACGGGACTCCGCCACTATCGTTTTAATTGCTTTACTCGATGGATTCAACTAGTTTTAAATCATTCATTTCCGCTCAGGTCGTGCTGGATCAAAGATTTCTCTCGCATCAAAGAACGGATTGAGTACGTTCATCTTTCCAGCAACGGCTTGACGTAGACGAATCCCGTCAACGTTGATTCGGGCTTGACGGAAATAGTCGGGACCAACTTGTTTCCACGCATGTTGACTCGCATCCACATTAAAGAAATAGCGGAAACCGCTATCGATGAGCAAACGATATTTCTCACCAGAATAATCGTGCCAATCTCCGACATCACTGCCGTACGGATAAATCAATTGCGGCGTTTTTCCGATCAGCGGTGCTACGTCCTGTTTGTAGCGTTTAAGATCAGCGCGGATCGTCGTGACTGATTCTTTCCCGACCCAAATATGTCCGTACGTATGACTCGCGAACTGCCAGCCGTCCTGTTTTAATGCGACAGCGGTCTGCTTCGCTTGATTTCGTGCCGTTTCAACCTTTTCATTGTGTCCGTATTGATTGTAGGAGGAACGATAACCGAGCACCCCGTTGTAACCTGTGATGCCGAGCAACCCTTTTGCTCCTTTATAGGAAAAGTCAGGATGAGACTGGATGAACGCATCAACGAGCGGTACGAGATCATAAGCACCATCCGGCTTTCCGACCATCTCGTTGACGATTTTACCATCCTTCACTTTCAAATTCTTCGCAAATCCATCCCCTTCCATGTATTCATAATAATTGACGTCGTCCTGAGAAAGAACGAGCGGTTGTTTTCCTTTTGGTAAACGGACGGGTGTCTCGACGATCTTACCGTTCATCTCTTTTGCTAAATCCGTCGGTCGAACGAGTACGTAATCGTTTTTGTATAACGCATCCAAGATTCGTTCGAACTCCTGTTGCGTCACCATGTAATCATCGTATCCTGCTTCCTTCCGGTCGCCGTCAAATGCTCGTTTTGGATCGGCAATCAATGAATGGAAAAAGAGATGCGGCACAGGTTTCGTCACAGGCAGGAGTGCCTGCTTTTTCTGTTCGTATTCTTTCGTTCTTTGTGTCGTATCTTTTGTGCGTACAGGTTTTAATACCTTGATTGCTCGCTCATAATCGTACTGGGCAGCGTAACGCTCGGCACGCTGTATCGTCTTTTCTATGTATGCTTGCTGAGTAGCTTGCCTTTTTTGTTCAGTTTCTCGTGGTTTTTCAGACTTTTTCTCGGCGACTTCGCTTCCCCCACATCCACTTAGTAGTAAACTTAGCACCACACCGCTAATGATCCAGTTCCGTTTCATGTCTTTCGACCCCTTCATTAATTTTGACATTTTCATTCTCTATTATTTTAACTGTTCCCGATTGTTCAGTAGATTAACTATTTTTTGAGTCATTCCGTTTCGTTATGACTGTCCATCCAAAGCGGAACTTCCGTTCACTCGTCTTGAGGTGTTTAATAAAGAACGTAACGAAATTCACGGAGGTGCAACAAGATGATTGAAAAGAACTTAATTAATGGGGAATGGTACGGTAAGTCAGAAACGATTCCGGTCTATGACCCAGCAACGAAAGCGTTACTCGGACATGTTCCGGCCAGTTCAGCGGAAGACGCACAACGTTCCGTTGATGCAGCGAGCGAAGCATTCGTGAAGTGGTCAAACGAAACCGCAGACATACGTGCGAATTTAGTCGACGCCTGGTATCGCTTGATCAATGAACACCGCGAGGAACTCGCCCGAATCATGACGACGGAACAAGGGAAACCGTATGTCGAAGCGCTCGGTGAAGTCGATTACGGCAATCAATATGTCCGTTGGTACGCTGAAGAAGCACGTCGGATTTACGGTGAAACGATTCCGGCTTCCGTTCCAGGAAAGCGACTGTTCGTCGAAAAAGAACCGGTTGGTGTCGTTGCAGCAATCACACCGTGGAACTTCCCGGCAGCGATGATCACACGTAAACTCGCACCGGCTCTTGCAGCGGGTTGTACGATCGTCCTTAAACCATCGGAAGAGACACCGTTTACGGCACTTCGCCTCGTTGAACTAGCAGAAGAAGCAGGTATCCCCAAAGGTGTCATCAACGTGCTAACAGGTGATGCAGCAACCATTAGTGGCGTCTGGCAAGCAGATTCCCGTGTTCGCAAAATCACGTTCACAGGTTCAACAGCCGTCGGGAAATTGATCATGCGCCAAGCAGCCGATACGATGAAAAAATTGTCACTTGAACTCGGTGGTCATGCGCCATTCATCGTCACTGAAAACGCAGATCTCGACAAAGCCGTCGAAGGTGCGATGCGCTCGAAATTCCGCAACGGTGGTCAAGCGTGTGTCGCAACGAATCGTTTCTACGTGCAAGCATCGGTTCTTGACGCATTCACAGAAAAGTTCACAGCTGCCGTCAAACAATTACAAGTCGGTAACGGCATGGACGCTGATTCGACAGTCGGTCCATTGATTAATGCGAAAGCCGTCGCGAAAGTCAAAGCACACATCGATGACGCTGTCGCAAAAGGGGCAACAATTTTGACAGGTGGTACGATTGACGAAACAGTCGGCTATTTCGTTACACCAACGGTACTTGCCAATGTCACGGAAGACATGCTCTGCATGCAGGAAGAAACGTTTGGTCCGCTCGCACCGATCTCTGTTTTTGAGACACTCGATGAAGTCATCGAACGGGCGAACAACACACCATACGGACTTGCAGCTTACGCGTTCTCAGAACGCATCGATGAAGCGTTGCTACTCGGAAAACGACTCGAATACGGAATCGTTGGTCTGAACGATGGCGCACCATCTGCTGCACAAGCTCCATTTGGTGGCTATAAAGAGAGTGGTCTTGGCCGCGAAGGTGGCGTCTACGGCATCGAAGATTATCTCGAGGTCAAATACTTGTCACTCGGTTAATCGATTAAAAATTTCGCTTGAAACAAACGATCTTTGCTCATAGGTCACCCCTCATTTCTATATCGAAATGAGGGTTTTTGTACGGCTGATGCTTGCATACGACATTTAAGGTATGATTGACATCGAACAATTTTAGGGGAAAGGAGCTACGGAAAAATGGATGTCATCACTTTCGGGCAGAAAGAACAGAATCAACACTACATCACGAGATCTGCTGTTTATGCGGTCATGTGCGATCCTCAAACAGATAAAATCGCCGTCATTCAAAAAAAGGACGGCAAGTTGTTTCTTCCGGGTGGCGGTATTGAGGCCAATGAGACGCCAGAAGAATGTTTAAAAAGAGAGGTACTTGAAGAAACGGGAATGGACGTCAATATCGGTGATTTCATCGGACGAGCCAATCAATATTTCTATTCACAAAATGAAACGACATATTATTTGAACGAAGGGCAGTTCTATCGTTGTGATGCTGGAGAGGAAGTACAAAGTCCAATCGAGGATGATCATGTCTTACAATGGATCGATCCGGCTGATGCAATCGATCATCTATTTCATGAACATCAAAGATGGACTGTTCAGAATGCACTAAAGAAAAAATATAAAAGTGTGCAAAAAAAGTAAAATCAGGGACTATCAATTGGCTGTAAATTCATGATTGCACCGTAGTATTGAGATGCTGTACAAAACGTAATGAATGCACATAATTCACTGATTTCTGGAATAGTATATGTTTCATTCATGAGTAAAAATATTGAATCAGGGATATTTCCTTTCACCTTTAAAAAAAGATCTGCAAATCCAGTTGCTAAAATCATTTTTTCATCCATCATTTTTTTCTTTGGCTTTCCTTTTGCCTTGCAATATGCACATCCATTTGATTGCGCTAATGTTCTTCTAACTTGTTCTTTCACATCCGAACTTAAGGCTCCCTCTTCAATCAAATCTTTTTCTAGCCTTGTCCAACTGGATAAGATTTTAGGATTATGACCTAGTAATTTTTGAAATGGTGTTTCTCCTATTTGGGATAAAGGTATTTTTGTCATTTTATTCACTCCTTCTACAATAATTTTATATAATGATTAAAAATTATCACATTTCATTTAAAACAAATATTGAACTAATACTTTATATCCAACAACTTATTTTGAAGGAGGATTTACATTTGAAAATCGATATGATTGATCGACAAATATTAAATGAACTGGCTCAAGATAGTCGACTGTCGATGCGTTCATTAGCTAAACGAATTAATTTATCAGCTCCTTCCGTAACAGAGCGTGTCCGACAAATGGAATCTTTTGGACTCATTAAAGAATACAGTTTAAAAATCGATTACGAAAAGCTAGGTTCTCCTATTGAATGTTTAGTAGAAGCAACCATTAAAGAAGGACGGTACGATTCATTTAAAAATCATATTCAGCAACTTACTAACGTTGACTTTTGTTATCGAATATCTGGTGATTCTTGCTTCATGCTAAAATTACATTTCCAAACGTTTCAAGAGGCAGAATTTTTTATAGAACAAATCCATCCATATGCGCATACAGTTACTCGTTTTATTTTTTCAGAAGTTGGCACTCAAGTCGTGATATAAAAAAGACAAGAAGAGCATTAAAAGTTTGCTCTTCTTGTCTTTTTTTAAATATTATTCAACGTATTCGTAGAGAACGACACTCTCGATATAGTGAATGAAGCGGCGTAACTCCTTCTCCTCTTCGTTCGAGAGATCCCCTTCTTTTGACATATTGGCGATTTCAAGACGCTGGACTTCGATGGCTTTCAAGCAGAGCTCTTCCTTCTGCTGATCGACGTCCTTGCCACCGATTGGTGATGACCAACGCGTATGTTTGAAACGAAGTCGTTTATAGAACTCAAGCACACTTTGAACGACGTCTGGTGGATAAGACGTGCGGCAATTCTCGAGACGTTCGATGACTGTGCCCATGACCTTTTCATACAGATCATGCTCGACTTGCGTCATTTGAATTAACGCATCCGACGACATGTTCGATCGTTTCCGTTTCCACCATAATTTACGAATCGGCTGGACGATCTGGAAACGCGAATCCTTACCGATCGCCTTGCGACGATTTTCAATCGAACGGAAAACATCCTTTTTCAGCAGATCCGGCACCTTGTTCTCAGCGACGAAACGTTTTGATTCTTCCTTTTCCCACTGGACGGCTTCAAAACGAAGTGCCTTCAACTGATCATTGAATTGATCGAGCTCTTCTTGACTTTTTTCCTGCGCGCGCAACAACCGGAGCATCACATGATACTCATTGAGTAAATCAAACGCAACGACCGCATTGTCTTCGTCCGTCACTTGTTTGATCTCTGAGATCGCCCGGCGAATCATCCGTTGTTTTTGGGCATTCAGGTCGAGTGCGATCGGCGTTGCCGCCTCACCACGGTTCAACACCGGTAAAAGAATCGTCGCGAGAACGAGCGTATAGATAATGACACCCGCTGCAAGGAAGATGATCAATGAGCGTTCCGGGAAGGCTTCGCCGGACTCCGTCAAGAACGGTAATGACAAGACCCCGACCATCGTGATCGTTCCGCGAACCCCGACCAGTGTCGTGATTAAATCTTGTTTGAAGGACGGTCGACGATGATCGCGGTCCTCTTTTTTGAAGAACCGATGATCGAACCAATTGAAGAACATCGTCCAGACGAGACGGATCGCAAGAATGAATGAACCGATTTCGATGACATATAACATGAGACGCCAGTTGTTGATCGCGTCATCCGCAAAAATCTCGCGTGTCGCTTCTGGCAATGTCAAACCGAGCAATAAGAAAATGATCCCGTTTAGCGTATACGCAATCATCGTCCAGATGTTATCCGTCAACGTCTGCTCTTGCGCAAAGAACGTTTCTGTTCGTTCTTTGATCAAGGCATGCAAGATACCACCTGTGACGACGGCGATGACGCCTGATGCATGAAATCCTTCTTCAGCAACGAAGAAGATGATAAATGGTGTCAGGATTTGCAGTAAAGCGTAGAAGACGACATCTTCAATACCCGCTCGACGCAAGCGTACCTTGAGAAAGTTCATCGTGAGCGAAATCAACAATCCGATCAAGGCTCCAACGAAGAACATGTAAAAGAACTCTGTTGTCGCACTCTGAATCGAGAAGTAACCCGTGACAACAGCGGCAACAGCATAACTGAACGCGACTAATCCCGATGCATCATTGATCAGCGATTCTCCGCGAACGAGTGTCAAGATTTGTTCTGGAATCTGGACACGTTTTGCAATTCCGTTGACGGCAATTGGATCCGTTGGCGATAAGATTGCTGCTAAGGCAAACGCAGCAGCGACTGGAATGACCGGAATCAACCAATTGATGAAGTATCCTCCGACGATCGTCGTCAATAAGACGAGGATGATTGCATTACCGAAGATCGCTGTGCGCATCCGCCACAAATCTTCGCGCGGAAAGTGAGAGCTATCGTTATAAAGTAACGGAGCAATAAATAACAGGAGGAACCATTCGGATTCGACCTCAATCGTCAAGCCACTCATCAGGAGAGCGGCGACGGTTCCGGCAATGATTTGGATCAAAGCCGTTGGGATGAAACGGATGTAATGTCCGACGACTTGCGTCAGTAAGATGAGCGCAAGCATCAATAAAATCAGTGATAGTGTTTCCATGGAAGACCCCTTCCTCTATTGTTTCTTTCTGGCTATATCGTAACATAGTTTTTTGATCAATTCTGTCCGAACGGCTTATCGGACTGTTGCACAGCGATCATTTTTTCTGCTTGACGAATCAATTGTTCGCGGAGATCCTGCGGTTCTATGACTCGAACTTCCGGACCAAGTCGCATCAATTGGCGTCCTAAAAAAGCGAGCTCACTAACTGGAATTTGCCATGTTCGGTCACGACGAAGAGGTAAAATGCCTTCGAGCATTCGTTCACCTAAAGAAGTTAATTCTAGTTTCACCGTCGTCATCGGTACATGTGTCATGTTCTTTTCTAAATCAGAAAAGGTCAAATCAGTTGCTGGCAACTCATGAAGCGATACACCTAGAACTCGGTCGACACGGAACTGCCGAAATCCACGGTCAGTCCGTCCATAAAAATACCAACGATTGTGTTCGAACGATAAGCCGATCGGATCCACTACGATCGACTTTTGACCTTTTGTCGTCTCATAGAGAATATTCCCCATCCGTTTGCTCTCTAACAAGTCAAGTAACGCAGGATTTTGCGGCGACGGTGGTGTATCGACCGCTTGAAAGCGAAAGCGGTCTTTCCATTTTACAATCTGTTGCTCCGTCATCTTCGGTAACTCGTTCGCATAGCGTTCAGCGACTTCCTGGCGGATCGTCCCGAACGGAAAATCTGGAATCTGACCGACCCATTCGAGTAGCATGAACAAGACAATCGTCTCTTCATTTGTCAAAACGAGTGGCGGCATATTCCGGTGCGGCAGCATCCGGTAGCCTCCGGCTATGCCAGGTTCACTGTAAATCGGATAACCATTTGCTTCAAGAACGGTCATGTCTCGTTGAATCGTCCGGATCGATACCTTACATTCTTCCGCTAGCATACGTGCAGAAAAGTGTTCCCCCCGGTTTAATAAACGGACCAAACGCCATTGTCTCGTATTCATAAAGTTCCTCCTCAAATGACGACATCTTTTGTCGTCATTATACGCTAAGATGAAGTCAGACAAATCTCAAGGAGGAATTTTAATGTCGCAATCTACGACCGTACTGTATATCGCTTGTAGTCTTGATGGAAAAATTGCTAGACACGATGGTTCCCTCGACTGGTTATTTGCTGTTGCTGGAGACGGTGATAATGGCTATCAAGCTTTTTATGAACAGATTGGTGCCGTTATCATGGGTCGAAAAACGTATGAGGAAGTCCTTCAACTCAGCGAGACGTATCCATACGCGGATATTCCAAGTTATATTTACAGCCGGACGCAACGAACGTCAGAGACGGTCACCTATACGGATGAACCGCTCGATCAATTACTTGAGCGGATCACACCGACAATTGATGGCAAGGTCTGGCTTGTTGGTGGCGGCGAATTGATTCAAGAAGCGCTACGGTTACAGTGCGTCAGTTCAATCGAACTCGCGATGGCCCCTGTCATTCTCGGAACGGGTATCCCGTTATTCCCAGAAGGAACCGTTGAAACGAAACTTCACTTGAAGGGCAGTCGTCAATCGGGACAATTCCTGATGGCGACATATGATGTCTTGACTTAAACAAAACAACAGCCAGTTCGAGAAATCCGAACTGGCTGTTCGTTTACATCGTATTACGCATTTTTCTTTGTCTTTTTCTCTTTCGGTTCCGTCCATTTGAAGATTTTATTCATGACGTTGTAAATGCGTTTCGATTCCTTCGTCATCAGTGGTCCGAGAATCGCGAGAATCAAGACGTATAGAGCCGAAAATGGTGACAAGATGTCCATCAATCCACCAGCGATTCCGAGATTCGCGACGATGATCGAGAATTCTCCCCGCGAGACGATCGTCAAGCCGATGTTCGATGAAGCTTTATGCGAAAGTCCTGCTTTGCGTCCTGCAATCATTCCCGCGACATAGTTTCCGACAATCGTGATGACGACAGCACCAAGTGCGAGCCAGACAGCATCTAAGAGCATCGTCGGATCGATACTCAATCCGAAACTAAAGAAGAAGATGGCGCCGAAGAAGTCACGGAACGGTACGACAAGATGTTCAATCCGCTCTCCTTGATCGGTTTCCGAGAAAACGAGACCGAGTAACAAGGCACCAATTGCTTCTGCGACATGAATCGTTTCCGAAAAACCAGCAACGAAGAACAGGGCAGCAAAGACGACGATGATGAAGACTTCATCCGAAGCGATTTTTAGCATTTTGTTCAAGAGTGGCGTCGCTTTTCGAGCAATGATGAAGAACAACAACATATACCCAAGAGCAATCAAAATCGATGTGACAGAAGACATTAAGGTTGTTCCGTCACCAAGCAAGAGTCCAGATAAAACAGACAAGTAAACTGCTAGGAAAATATCCTCGAACATAATGATTCCAAGGATCAATTCTGTCTCCGTATTACCAGTCCGACGTAAGTCGACTAAGACTTTTGCGACGATCGCACTCGAGGAAATCGTGATGATTCCAGCGATGATCAACACTTCGTAAAGTGGGAACCCAGCGATGAATCCATAGAGTAGGCCACCCGTAAAGTTAATGGATAAATAAATCGTTCCACTCGTAACGATTGATTTCCCAGATCGGATCAATTTACCAATCGAGAACTCGAGTCCGAGATAGAATAAAAGGAACAGGACGCCGATTCGTCCGAGAAAACTGATGAACTCCGCACTTTCGATGAACTTGAAGTCTAGTATCCCGATTGTCGGAGCGTGCGGTCCAACAATCATTCCTAAAATAATTAAAAACGGAATGATCGAGAAGTTAAGTTTATTCGCGAGCAATGCCGCGATCGCCACTAAGATAAGCGCGGTACCGACTTCAAATATGAGATGATCCATATATTATCCGCCTCCTTCGATTGAGAATAATGCTTTCGTGATGTGACGGACGTTTTGACGCTCACCTGATAAGACGATCGTATCTCCCACTTCAAGACGCGTTTCTGGTCCAGGATTCAGCGATTTTGAACGGTCATGCTTGAGCACGGCAATAATCGAGATATCATACTGGTTGCGGACATCGAGTTCTCCGATCGTTCGATTGTTGACTTTTGAATCCTGACCGACTTTAAACCATTCGATCACAAGATCATCAAATGCTAATTCGATTTTCTCGAGATCTTTCGGCTTATAAGACAGTCCTCCGAGAATTCCTGCCATTTGACGAGCTTCTGCGTCATTAAACGTCACACTCGAGATGCTCTCATCAAAATCATCGTCATCATAATGATGGACCTCTCGACGTCCGTCGTCGTGAACGATGACGACCACCTTATCTCCTCGTGTCGTGATGCCTTCGAACTTCCGCCCGATTCCTGGTAAATCTACTTCTCGCATATCCATGTTATATTTCCTCCTATTTTTAAATTTTACAAATGGTGATTCGCTTTGTGGATGAGCGCCTTGAACGTCTCATCACTCAATATATCTTGAAGATCATGCAGCTGTTTCAAATCCGCTTTCGCCATGATGACAAATCCGTCCTCCTCAATGAATGCCACGCGATCTCCTTCCTCCACTTGCAAGGCTTGCCTAATTTTTTTAGGAATGGTGATCTGTCCTTTTGACGTTAACTTTGATAGCTCCATTACGAACTTCCTTCTTCCTGTGTTTTTCTTGTATTCCTTACTTCCTTACTTTTCTTATTTCCAATATATCATAAAATTAAACTTATTCCGAGTTTTTTGCTTTGAATTAAAACTTAAAAAATGAATAAAGAAAAAACACATCCTAAGCCGAGTGGATGCGTTCGTTCTTCATATCGTTCTATTAGAAGGAATCGAGCAGGCTCTATTTCCGGTAGTAACATAATCAATCGTTGTCCGATATAGGCATGCATTAGCCGTGAACCCATCTCTTACCTTCCTTCATAATCACTACGTGTGATCGCATAAATCTTTAAATCCCAGAAACGCTCTTTAACGTACAAAGCACTCCGAGAGACGCCTTCAAATGTCATGCCGATCTTTTCCATGACACGAGCTGATCCGTCATTCGCAACAAAACAGCGTGCTTGAATACGTTCAAGACCGAGCGTCTCGAAACCGTACTGCACAAGACGCGCTGCTGCTTCCGGTATCAAACCCTTTCCCCAGTAGTCGCGCGACAGCGCATAACCGAGTTCTGCTTGGTGTTGCTCAAACGACACTTTGATGAAATCAATCGTGCCGATAACTCGACCGCTTGCTTTGTCTTCAATCGCCCAAGGTGCAGGATTACCTTGTTCGTATTGTCGGAGGATATATTCGACGAATTTCTCCGAATCCGCGAGCGTCTCATGGGCATACCAGCTGACATATCGTGCCGTCTCTTCGTCTTTCGTATAGGCATAGATATCTGCTGCATCTTCTATGCGAACTGGACGCAAACGGAGTCGCTCTGTTTCAAGTACAGGTAATGCTCGATATAAGCCGAGGGTTGATATCATAAACAAGTCCTTCTTTCTTTGATTTTTTCCAAGTATACCCACTCATCAGTAAAAAGTATAGAGATATACGAAAACGTTATCAGAATTTTCTGGTACACTATTGGGAAATGATGTAAGGAAGGATGATGTCATGTCTTCTCGTGAACGGACGCTCCTAAGCGCTCTCGGTATCTCACAGTTCGGCGACTTCATTTATCTTGTTGCGATTAACGTTTATATTTATCGCTTAACCGGCTCCGCGTCCGCTGTTGCTGCGCTTTGGATCATCAGCCCGGTCGTCTCACTCGTCATCAAGTCGTTTGCAGGTAGTTGGGTCGACCGATCCGACTTACGTCGCTTATTGATTCAGACCGATCTACTCCGTGCAATCTTGATTGGCATTTTGCCATTTCTACCACTATCCATGCTCTATATCAACTTGCTTGCCTTAGCCGTCATTAAATCTATCGTCGAACCAGCGACCTTAACCTATATCACGACGCTTGTACCGAAAGACGACCGGACATCATTTAATGCCTATCGTAGTCTGATCACGTCTGGTGCTTTTTTAATTGGTCCGACTCTCGCTGGTGGACTCTTATATGTCGCTTCTGCTGACGTTGCGATTTGGCTCAATGCCGTCTCATTCCTCGGATCAGCGGTTCTGTTGATGCGGTTGCCGCGTTTTTCCGCTTCGGTCGATCGAGGGATGCAGCTACAAGACATCCTGTCCGATTGGCGGCTTGTCTATCAGTTCAGTAAAGACGCGCATTATGTGACTGGATTGTATGTCTTCGCGATGCTGATGATGATTGCGACGCTTGCACTCGATACGCAAGAAGTCGTCTTTTTACAGCGAAGCATCGGCTTATCAGAAACCGACTACGGCTTACTCATGAGCCTAACGGGGATTGGTTCTGTTGCCGGTAGCTGGATCGTCGCTCGCTACGCTAAAACCCTTTCTGTTCGGACGATGCTGACGATTGGCTATACGTTTGTCGCTATCGGTTATATGCTGTACGCAAGTGCGAATTCGTTTTCAATCGTCTGTACTGGTTTCTTGTTGCTCGGATGTTTCCACGCATTTGCAGGAACCGGTTTTCTGACGTTCCAACAGACGAATATTCCGCTTCATTTGATGGGACGCTTTACGAGTCTTTACGGTGTCGGCGTCAGTCTGCTCCAGATTCTAGCGATCGTCAGCATTGGTCTACTCGGCGATATTTGGTCGATTCGCTTCAGTACGATCCTGTTCGCTGGTTTGCTCGTGTTGGTGACAATCTGTTTTCTTGGAATGGTTTTCCTCCCGCACAAGCAACAGTATTTTACAACGGACGAAGTGAAAGAAGAACAACATGCCTAAAAAGCAGGGAATCCCGTCAGCGCGGGGTTCCCTGCTTGAGTTGCTGCTCTAACTGCCTTTTCATCACTTCTGCATGCGCGACTAGCGGAAAAGATCCATCTTGTAGTTGTTTTTGCAGTCGCTTCGCTTCTGCCCAAGCGAGCGCATATTCCGCTTGTGAGACCTCCCCTTGATCTCGTGCTGCTTCTAGTTCGTCCGTGTCGATTAACAAAACTTGTCCCGATGGCAAGGTGATCAGATCGAGAAACAGATCCTCCCAGTAGACTCGTCCGTCCTCCACTCCGGTACGAAGACAGATATCGATATAGGTTTGTACTAACTGACCTGCGGCGTCAAACATCGAGGTCACGGCATGATGGGCATCACTTGGGAATTGTTGTACCCAGACGTAACCAGCGTCAGCGATTCGAATCGTTTCGTCACCATAACGGACATCTAACGGTGAAGTGACTTCAATCAGTTGAAGAAGTGTCACATGTCCGTTGAACACCTCGTTTTCTACCTGTTCATGAACATAGTGTCGTTGTGTGATGCGACGCCAGTCACGTCGATCGGCATAGCGTTTTTTGATCATTTACCGGTCCCCCGTTTTTTCCTAAGTGTGCCATACCCCACTTCTTTTTCGTTCTAATTCTTTAAAAAAAGGGGCAACGGATTTTTTCCGTTGCCCCTTACTTCATCATTTGGCCGTCTCTGAACCGTGTAACGCAGCACCATTCGTCTCGATGACGTGACGGTACCAATCGAACGAGTCTTTTTTCATCCGTTCCATTGATCCGTTGCCTTCGTTATCCCGATCGACGTAAATCATGCCATAGCGCTTTTTCATCTCCCCTGTCGTAAAGGAGACGATGTCGATGACACCCCACGGCGTGTAACCAATCAATTCGATGCCATCTTCGAGTACGGCGGCTTTGAATGCTTCGATATGCGCACGCAAGTAATCAATTCGCGCCGTGTCATGAATCTGACCATCCTCGATCGTATCGATTGCACCAAAGCCGTTTTCGACGATGAACAATGGAATCTGGTAACGATCGTATAGACGATTCATCGCATATCGGAGACCAACCGGATCAATCGCCCAACCCCAATCACTCGACTGGATGTATGGGTTCTCAACGCCGTTTGCGAGACCACCGTTGACGATATTTCCCGTGTTATTGACGACAGCATCATGTTTAACGGTCGTCGACATGTAGTAACTGAATCCGAGATAGTCGACTGTTCCGTTTCGCAAGATTTCTGCGTCACCGTCTAGAATCGGAATATCATACCCTTCCCGTTTGAACTCATTCAACGCGTAAGACGGGTAGTAGCCGCGGACTTGGACGTCTGGGAAGAAATAGCGCTGACGCATCGATGTCTCAGCGAGCAAAATGTCTTCCGGATGCGATGAGTAAGGATAGATCGGTACGTGTGAGACCATCGCTCCGATCTCGAAGTCCGGGTTGATCGCTTTCCCTTTCGCGACAGCTAGTGCACTCGCGAGTAACTCATGGTGTCCCGTTTGATACATGACTTCCATCGCGTTCTCATTCGGGTCGAGGAGGACACCTGAATTCGTCCAGAGGAACAGTGGATTGCTGACGTCCATCTTGTTGTTAATTTCATTGAACGTCATCCAGTACTTGACCTTGTCTTTGTAACGCGTGAAACAGACTTCCGCAAATTTTTCGAAGAACAGCGCTACTTTCCGGTTGCGGAATCCACCGTATTCACGTGCGAGGTGGAGCGGCATCTCAAAGTGCGACAGCGTGATGATCGGTTCGATGCCGTATTTCAGTAATTCGTCGAAAACGTCATCATAAAACTTCAGTCCTTCTTCGTTCGGTTCTGCCTCGTCTCCGTTCGGGAAAATCCGACTCCACCCGATTGACGTCCGGAGACATTTCAGTCCCATCTCAGCGAACAGGGCGATGTCCTCTTTATAACGGTGATAAAAATCAATCGCCTCGTGATTCGGATAGAATTCATTCTCCTCTACCTGATCCGTGATGCGCCGTGCAACACCGTGTGCTCCTGCCGTCAATACATCAACGACGCTCGGTCCTTTTCCGCCAGCATTCCAGCCGCCTTCGAATTGATGCGCTGCTAACGCACCGCCCCATAGGAAATCATTTGGTAATGTCTTCATCTTCATGTCCTCCTTCTATTTCTCTTACTTGATGATCGTCAAGATCTGTGTGTTTGCCGTCGTGACCGTCTCGTCCGTCGGTAGGATTTGTGCATAACTCTGCGTGTTCGTGATAATGATTGGCGTGATCGTCTCGAGTCCATTCGCTTCAATCGCTGTCGCATCAAACGTTACGAGGAGATCGCCTGTCGTCACGGATTCGCCTTCTTTGACGTGAAGCGTAAACGGTTTACCGTCGAGCGTCACGGTCTCAAGACCGATATGGATCAAAACTTCGACACCACTCGTCGAGCGTAATCCGATCGCGTGACCTGATGGGGCGACCATGACGACAGTACCGTCAAACGGAGCCGTGACCCGGTTGTTCGTCGGACGAATCGCTACCCCTTGTCCCATCGCACCGGAAGCAAATACAGGATCCGGTACATCTAATAAAGCAACAATCGTTCCTTCAAGTGGTGCGCGAAGCGTCTCTTCATTTGTCAGAGTTGCGCTGACTTCCTGTTTTGCAACTGGTGTCGCTGTACTTTCAGGTGCTACGACCGGAGCAGCCTGCTCCCCGAAACCGAACACTTGAATCAAAACGATCGGTAGAATCAAGGCAATCGCCGTTCCAATCAATAAGCCGATGATCGACGATGGATAGTCGGAATCGATGCCGTTGACGAGCGTCAATGGTCCCGGTAATCCGGCGTAGGCAAAGTAATACGGTTTAAAGAAACTTGCCGTGACAGCGCCGATTGCTCCCGAGATACAGCCATAGATAAACGGTTTTTTAAAACGGAGCGTCACCCCATAGATGGCTGGTTCCGTGATACCGAAGATGCCCGTCAGTCCGGCTGAGACCCCGACTTTTTTCGTTTCTTTGTTACGTGCTTTCAAGATGACCCCGATGACAGCACCGATTTGGGCGATGACGGCAATCGTTTGATAGGCTTGGAACGAGTCGCGACCATATTGCTCGAAGTTTGCGAGCACCATCGGCGTGACACCCCAGTGGACACCGAAGATAACGATGACTTGCCAGAAGCCACCGATGATGAGACCAGCTACCGCAGGAGCATTCTCCGCTAAGTAGTTATACCCGTTTGCGATCCCTTCTGCACCAAGTGTCGTGATCGGTCCGATCAAGAGAATCGTAAGCGGCACCATCAATACCATACTGAAGAATGGAACGAACAACGGACGAATGACTTCATGAATCGTCTTGTTCAGGAATCGCTCGACATAGGACAAAATCCAGACGAGGAATAATGGCGGTAAGACCGATGGCGTATACGTTGTACCGGATAAAGCGATTCCTAGGAACGTGATGGATTCACCAGCCGTGATGCGTGCTGCGATATCTGCCCATGTTGGACTGACAAGTGCCGCAATACAGGCGACCGCGATGAAGGCGTTGACCTTAAAATGATTCGCTGCCGTTATGGCAATGAAAATCGGCAAGAACGTAAATGGTGCCCATGAGATGAAGCTGAAGACTTCATAAGTACCTGTCTTCGCAAATGCTGGAAAAGCGAGCGTCGTCAAAATTAAAGTTCCCTGCAGAATCCCCGCTGCAGCTAAGATGTAGACGAACGGTGCAAAGACCGCTGACATCGTCGCAATGATTCGGTTGAGGACCGTCCCTTTCGGTGCCTCTTCCGCTTCCGATTATTCCAAATCGACGAGCTTCAAAAATTCTTGATGAACTTCTCCGACGTGTTGACCAATGACGACTTGAAACTGCCCGCCAGACTCAACGACCGTAATGACGCCAGTAATGCACTGACAGTTTCCTTAGCTGACGAATCCGATCGTTTCAATACAAGACGAAGTCGTGTGGCACATCGGACGGCGCTGATGACGTTGTCTTCTCCCCCGACGGCTTCTAAAATCGAATGCGCCAATTGTTGATAATCGCGAACCTTGCCCATATCGTGTACCTCCCCTGAATATGACGCTTGAATACCCTTTAACTTTAATTGTACACGTACAATTAATCAATACATAAATAATTAAATTTACCATGTTATTAATCAAGAAATGGCTTATGCTATACTGAAGAAAGAAAAAAGTTCGCAAGAAAAGAAGGTGTCCTATGCTGAAATACCAACAGACAGCCGATGAAATCGAACGGTACATAGAACAACATCAGTTGAAACAAGGGGACAAACTCCCGATTCTCGAAGAGTTGATCCGGCAGTTCGCTGTCAGTAAGACGACGATGACAAAATCACTTGAGTTACTTGAACGAAAAGGAATCATCTTTCAAGTCCGTGGAAGCGGGATTTTTGTCCGGAAGACGAATCGCACCGGCTACATTCGTCTGTTCTCGACCCAAGGATTCAAGCAGAATCTCGTCGGTCATACGATTGAGTCGACTGTTCTTGCACTCGAACCAATCGCTGCAACGGATAACATCGCGAAGAATCTCGGGATCGAGGCAGGTGAGACGGTTTATTACGTCAAGCGAATCCGCTACATCGACGGCAAGATCCTCTGTCTCGAAGAGTCTTACTATCGCCAATCAATCGTTCCGTACTTAAATCGTGAAATCGTCGAGCAGTCGATCTTCGAATACTTAGAGACGGCACTCCAATTGAATATTGGGTTCTCGGATATGTACATGCACGTCGGGAAGTTAAGCGCTGAGTCGGCTCGTCATCTGGATCTCACCGAGGGCGATCCTGCCATGACGATCGAGACGGTGTTTCATTTGACGAACGGTCGTCCGTTCGACTATTCCGTCATCACTTACCACTATGAACATTCACATTTCGTCGTTCAGGCAAATGGGCTATACCTTTAACAAATGAAAAAGTAAAAAAGCGAAGTCTGATGATTGTCTTCATTTTACTGAAGACGTACCATCGGATTTCGCTTTTTCTTTTAAGAAACTAATTAAAATTAATATACAAAACGGATAAATCGCTAAAACACCAATCAATAATAAGCCAAGGACTGGGCTCGGAAAATCAGTAGGATACGTGACTGGAAACCACTGACTCAGAGCATACGACATGAAGACGAAATACGGTATCCAACTGAAAGAAGTCGACCAAATAAGTCGGTTTCGAATTGTTATCCCCCGAATCAGTCGAATAGGCGTAAAGAATAAAATAGTGCACACCAATATCAACAGGCCATCGATTAGATAAAAAAATTGGTATGATGTTCCCGTTATGCGGATAATACGTTCGATGTTCAATGTCATCTCAACAGGAAGAAAGAGAATCAAGGCGAAAAACAGACTCCATCCGTTCCATTTTATAAATAATCACATCCTTTAAATACCTATCTCTTCTTTACTAGAATTTTCGATATACAGTTCCCCATCAAATGTCGTCAAGGTAATCACTTTCCCGTCTTTTTCATACCACGCCGTTGCGCCTTCACGATCGAGTTCTTTCCAATCGGCTTGGCGAATCCGAGTCCCATAGAGTAAACCCGGTCCGTCAGTTTCCGAGACTAGACGGGTTTTGATTTTCCACTCGCCTTGTTTTTCAACTGCCGTAGCAAATCGCGGCACCGGAAAACCGGATACTTTTGATTCTTGAAATCCAGCATACCAACTACCGATGACTACAATGAGCCCAAGACATACAATGGCGATCCATTTCTTCTTCATAAGTATTCTCCTTTTACTTTCCTTCTTCATTTTAAAATTACCAAAAAATAGTTTAACTTCCCTCATCCTAAAGGAGGATTACTGATTTTTTAGTTGTGAAAACATATGAAAATTGTTTCGAATTTATGAAAACGTCCAAAAAATTTTCAATTTTTTTCATAAAAAATGCACACCCCTGTTCGTCCTTAGAGTAGCAACGGTTTGACAACTCCCGGCACAGAGCCGTTTTCAGTCGTTTTCAATTGATTAAGCGCATTAGCAACTTGACTTCATTTCCTGCTATGGTACGATACGAACTTATCAAAGGGAGTGAACAGAACTTATGAAATTCAGAAAAGAAAAAGTCAATGTCGTTGACATGCAGCAAACCAAAAAGAGTGTCTACGCGACCGGAATTGGGAATGCGATGGAATGGTTCGATTTTGGTCTTTATTCCTATCTCGCAATCATCATCAGTCAAAACTTCTTTAGTGCTGTTGAAAATGATGAACTGAAGCTCGTCTTTACGTTTGCGACGTTTGCGATCGCTTTTTTAATGCGACCAATCGGCGGAATCGTCTTTGGACGCATCGGAGACCGACTTGGACGGAAGGTCGTTTTGACGACGACGATCGTCATGATGGCAGGTTCGACGCTCATCATTGGTCTATTACCGACCTACGATCAAATCGGTATTTGGGCACCGATCTTGTTATTGTTAGCCCGCATTTTACAAGGGTTCTCGACTGGCGGTGAATATGCCGGCGCCATGGTCTACATTGCTGAATCATCACCCGATAACAAACGGAGTGCTCTCGGAAGTGGGCTTGAAATCGGAACGCTTGGTGGATACATTCTCGCCTCATTACTTGCCACAACACTTTTCGTCACCTTATCGGATGATCAAATGGCATCTTGGGGATGGCGGATTCCGTTCATACTTGGAGCACCACTCGGATTATTCGGACTTTATTTACGTCGTCATTTGGATGAGTCACCAATCTTCGAAAATGAGATCAATGAAAATACAGAAGAACCTGCGACGTTCCGTGAAATCCTACGTGACCACAAACGTGATATCATCGTTTGTTTCATCGCTGTCGCCTTCTTCAACATCACGAACTATATGCTATTGTCCTACATGCCATCGTATCTTAACGAAGTCATCGGTATGTCAAGTTCGACAAGTACGATCCTTATCACCGGTGTCATGGTGATCATGATTCCGCTCGCTTACTTCTTCGGGAAGCTCAGTGATAAACGAGGAAATCGCAATATCGTCCTTTTCGCGTTAGCCGGACTATCGTTGCTTTCGATTCTGTCGTTCTTCTTGATTGGTCTTAAACCGCTCTTGTTCGTCGGAATCGGAATCTTCATCCTCGGCTTCTTCTTGGCGATCTTTGAGGGAACGATGCCAAGTCTTCTACCGAGTATCTTCTATACGGATGTCCGTTACCGGACACTATCGGTGACGTTCAACGTCTCGGTCTCAATCTTTGGTGGAACGACGCCACTCGTTTCAACGTGGCTCGTCCATACGACACAAAACCCGCTCGCTCCTGCTTTCTACCTAACAGCAGTCAGCGTCATCGGCTTCGTCACGTTCTTCTTCTTCTTTAAGAATACAGCTGGTAAGGCACTGAAAGGGTCGCATCCGACTGTATCAAGTGAAAAAGAAGTCGTGTCGATCGCAAAGAAACCAGATGATGCTCTCTGGTGGGCAGAATAATTCCTATAAGTAAGAGCCGTCTTCCGCAGAAGACGGCTCTTTTTAGTAGACAGCACTCAACTCTTTTACGACGCGGTTCGCGACTGCGAGTTCCTGCTCTTGCGCAAAATCGAACTGACAACCGATCGCAGCGAGTCCGTTCGCATGCGCCGCTTTGAAATCAGATAAGCGGTCACCGACAACATAGCCTGACAAGATGTCGTGCGTCTTACAAATCTCCCGTACGAGTGCGGATTTATCACCAGAACGGATGTCTTCGATACTATAGACATGATCAATATAGGCTTCGAGTCCATACGTCGTCACGATTGCTGACAAGTAGGACGGCCACCCATTACTAGCGATATAGACGAAGTGACCCGCTTGTTTCAAACGAGCGAGCAACTCGACCGTTCCTGGATATAAGCGCCCGTGTCCCGCCTTGACTGCCTGCTCTATGCTACGTCGAAACTTTTGATCTGCAGCCTGTTGGTCCGCGGCTGAAAAGTCCGGTAGTAACGTCTGCCAGACTTCCGGTAACGAGACGCCCATGATTTGCTGATAGAGAGCGACTGGTGTCTCTCCTTCCCAGTGCCCCGTCTGACGCAACTCATGAAAGACATCTTCTAGCGCATGCGCAAGCACAGCATTCGTTTGAAACAACGTTCCATCCATGTCAAAAATGTAATGTGTCATTCGATTTTCCCCCTTTGCTCTTGTTTTATCGTTTGAATCACGGATTCTATCGATCTATCCTCAGCAATCAGACGATCCGTCGAGCGGTAATCTCGTTCAATCCACCAGCGCTTCATATCCGTCTCAGAAAACTCCGTCGGCTGCCGCATCGCATGGCGACGGACGGTTTCTTCGAATGAGACGTCAAAATAATACGCCGCGTACCGTGAAGTAAAGCGGCGTTCCAATCGGTCAATCATCTCACCGTACCAGTCCTGTGCAAGAATTCCTTCCAGCAGAATCGTCGCGTGACGTCCGTCAGCAAGTCCGATCAACTCTTCGATCCAGCGAATCGCCGGATTTCCTGGTCCATCTTTTACGTTCAACATCTCCCTGCGGATGACATCTTGCGAGAATAAGATGCTATCCGGTAAGACCGATCGTAACGCTTTTGCAAGCGTCGTTTTTCCACTACCAGAATTCCCACGGATGACGATCAAGCGCGACTTCATGTCGTGAACCAGTCCCCGTTTAAGGCAGCAATGTACCGCTCTGCAGAGCGCGCTACTGCTTCAGACGCACCGGTTTCGATTTTCCGATGAAAGGCGTCATATAATTTTTCAAAGTGAAGCGGACGTAACGTTTCTGCCATTCGCGCGACCGTCTTTGCCGGAAGCGGAATCACATTCGGATAGCTGTACATGAAACTGACCCATGCCCGATCGGCAACGATCCGAATGATGTCTCCTGTCAACAATAGCCCCGCTGACGCGTCTTTTCGTTCACAAATGACTGCTCCTTTGAAGTGACCACCGACGCGATGTAACATCACATCTTCTGCTAACTTCAATCGTTCACCACTCCAGAAGACGATACGCTCGCTTGGTCGTGTCACGAACGACGCATCATCTTCATGTATATAGATTGGTACGTCAAAAGTCTCCGCCCATTCGACTTGTGTCGCGTAATAATGCGGATGTGATAAAGCAATCGCCTGAATCCCGCCTAATTTTTCAAGTTGCTCTTTCGTTGCGGAATCAAGATATGTAATGCAGTCCCATAACAGGTTGAACGATTTTCCTTGGACAAGATATGCCGTCTGACCGATACCGAACGACGGTGTCGTCTGAATCGCATAGACGCTTGCTCCGTCGTCACTAATGACATTTTGATACGTTCCTGATTGTTGCATCGCATCGAGCGTCGTCCACGTTTGACCGGTTGGATTGACATACTGTCGTTCCTCTAAGCAAATCGGGCATGTTTCGCGCTCTGGATTAATTTGTTCAACACCACACGTCGTACAGATGATGGTTTCCATCTCATCATTCCTTTCCAATTCGTAAATGATTTTCCTGATATATCATACCATATTCCATTTATAGGGATTGGAGGGGTTAAGAGGCGGTTATCGAAAGGAACATGTATGAAAACAAAGGAGGAGATTCTGATGTCAATTTCGACCCACCTCATTACGCCCCGCTTGAACGCTGTTTTTTTGCATGTTCAGGATGTGAAACGTGCCGCCGCTTGGTATCACCAGTTACTGCAGCTGCCGTTTGATGCGTCGCGCGTCTCGTCACCTGTCTACAATCTTCCACTTGAGGGTCCAACGAGTTTGACGCTCGATGATCATACGAATGACGCAACGTACCGACATCACCCTTCTCCCCATGCCTTGTTTAATTTTTATACGACGGACATCGATGCATCCTATCAGTTTGTGCGGTCACTACACGCACCCATCATTCGAGACATCGAACGTTTCGATGACTTTGCTTACTTTACGTTTGCGGTCCTGACGGTAACGTCTTGATGCTCTGTACAGGGTAAGACAAAAGCAGGTCGAACCACTAATATGGGCTCGACCTGCTTTGTTTAATAAGACGTTCGATCGTCATTTATGACGCTTTGAAAACGTTCTGTGAATCGATTGATTGCCTCTTCCGTGTCTAAAATACCTGAAAACCAGATCTTCTTGTTCTGTGAAAATGTAAGATGCAGTGAGTCATGTATCGTGGATTGCACTTCAAGCATCGCAATCGTATCTGACTTCATTAACGTCTTTTGTGATAGAGTGACCAGTTCGTTCGTCAACGTTTCGCGTGTATCTTCTGACGTCTTTTCATGAAGAAGATCAACTGTCTTATGAAGCAATACGGCTTTTGAGACACGTGATAGATTCATCTCACGAATTTCGAACGTGTAGGCGTCCTCATGTTCATGCTGACGCTGGACGACGAATCGTGGAGAATGCACTAGGTGTTGAATGAAGTGAACGAACATTTCGATGGTCATTTCGGACATACCGAAACCCTCCCTTTTACGTGGATCAATGAACGAATGCCTTTAATCCTTTATCTGAATGGACAGTAAGAGTCCTGTATAAAAATCAATCAGGTGAATTGGAAATATCCCCTCCTCCCTGTAAAGTTATACCACAAAAACAAGTACAAAGTGTACATGTTTTTGTTTCAAAATTAAGATTCGAATAGCGTCCGAATCTTGTTTATAGTAACATAAAAGATACTAGTTTTAATCATAATTACCATCATCATGTGATAAAAATCTGAATGACTACATTATGTACACGGATAAAGAGTCAGAGCTCGTTGATCCCACTCTGACTCTTCCTTCAATCGATCATCGTTGGCGCGATTAAATCTTGTAACGTGTATGCCTGCAACGCATCCGTAAAGGACATGAATGCTTGATCGAACGCTTGTCGTGTGTTTTGCAAACTATCATTTTTATTTGGAACTGTCACATTTTCAAGATAGGAGACTTCTTCAAATAAATGAACAATTTCTCCTAACGTAATCGTCTCTGGGGATTTTGCTAATTTGAATCCACCATTACGACCTTGTACGGAAATGATGAGACCAAACTTGCTCAATGAATGGACAATCTTCATCAAATGATTTTTAGAAATATCATAATGGGTTGCCACTTCCTGAATTTGTACGAGCCGAATCGGATGCGACGCTGCGAAAATAAGCACACGAATGGCATAGTCCGTAGAGCGAGTCATCTTCATCCATTTCACCTTCTTTTTCTTTCCTTTATATAAACATAGTACAGAAGCTCACTCATTTTCACAATCAATAGTATGGTTTAAAGTGTCACTTCGAGTGATTTTGCACATATGTATATCGTTTATCTTAAAGGATATGAAGTGTCAAAATCTAGGGATTTTTTCGGAAAGAGGCAAAATGATATTTGGATCGATGAATCAAATCATGCAGATTATTGAATGTCTATGATAAGATTTCTTTAAACATGTATTTTTAGAGTTTGTTTCTATATCTTTTTAGAAAGAGGTCTAGTCATGAAGTGGCTCTCATCAAGTATGTTTCATCGATTTTATATCTTGTTACTCTCAAATTTCTTGATTTTTGCAAGCATTGGCGCCCTAACCTTTTACTTTTCTCAAAAAGAACTCGAGCAACACCGTGCTTCATCTCAAGAAATAACACTACAAAAAACGAAAGCTCGTACGCTTTGGAATGAAGCACAGCAAGTAAATCTTCAAATTCAACAAGTTGACTTTAATGATCAATCTGATCACAAGCAGGTCAAGCAGCGGTTGGAACGTTTTCAACGACAGGTTCAATCATTTAGTCAACGCTACTCAAATCCAGCGGACGAACGCTTTATACATCAACTCGTTCAATTTGCGAGATTTTTGGAACTGGAACTCACGTTGCAAGTACTCACGGATAATCAAAAGCTGGTTCAACAATCTGACTCCTCTATCAATGACTATTTTCGATTGATTCATGATGAAGAGCGAAAAGCGCAACAGTCACTACAACAAAGAACCGTTGAAGTTTTACGTTATGCTTTTGGTGTGATGATCATCGCTTTTTGCCTTCTCAGTTACTTGATTTTACGACTTGTGCGGTCTTTTCGAACGGACTTACTCGATCTCGTCGATCAAACGAAACAACCTGATCGATTGGAACATCATGATTTCCAGAACCGCCACGATGAGATTGGTTCACTTGGGCGATCGATGCAACAAATGACGACATTGCTCGCATTTGAACATCAGCAAACGCAAGCTGTTAATTCACAACTTCAAGAGTCTTTCTATCAACAAAAAATAATTGAGCGACAACTTCAATTTCAAAACCAGTTAGCTACTCAAATTTTACGCCATCAATCAATGTCAGGTCTTCACACTTGGCTACAAGCAATCGGTAGTCATTTTCGGGCGACGCATATCCATTTTTCACCACAGTCGGAAAGTTTTGAACCTGTACATATCGCCTTATCAGACGAACCGACATTTGACCAAGAGCGGCTAGAGTTAGAAGCGAAGACTGAGTTAGATACATCGCTCCATCTAATCGAGAAGGAACAATCGACGTTGTGTGCTCTCCCTTTACACAGTCCGTCAAAATTCATTGGTACATTGACGTTACAATTTCATCATCGTTTCACCGAGACAATCGCACTTCAGAAAACGACACATTTATTAAATATCGGATTGATGCGGTTGCTTGATGATATCCGTATAAAAGATCATCATCAATTAATTCAACGTATCTTAAATGGTCTTCGAGAAGCTATATTGTTCGTCGATGTGACGAACACAAATATCTTTACGAATCACATGTTCCATCAATTGTTCCCGAACTGGTCACCTTCTGAAAAACAATCCGAAAACTTAGCATTCGTCATCGAAACTTTCGAACCGTTGATTCTCGAAACAGATGCGTTATATGCCTATGTCGAACAAATCAAAGCAGGCTTTGAGTACGCAACAGTCGTTCCTGCTCAGGATTTTTCAATGTCAGACGATCGTCATGTAAGACTTTATACAGAATTTTTGTCCGATCGACAAGGGATTTTATTTGTTTTTCGTGAACGTACGGTTGAAGTCAATTATGCCAAAAGGGAGCAAAATTTCATTTCGGTTTTATCTCATGAGCTACGAACGCCGCTTGCGTCCATTGAAGGGTTTAGCGAACTGATGTTACATCGTACGTTGTCTCCTTCAAAACAGCGCAAATATCTAGAGACGATGCGGAGTGAGACACAGCGACTTAGTCAACTGTTAACCGAATTCCTTGATTATCAGCGACTCAGTCATCAAAAAGAATTATATCAGTTAGAATCATTTTGCATCGAACATATGCTCATTGAGTTAACGGAATGGTTGAACGTCACGACATCGACGCATCATATACAAATCGAAAGCGATGGTCCTTGCCTGATCACGGCTGATCCAGAAAAATCCGGAGAGTCTTATTAAACCTCCTGAATAATGCAATAAAGTACTCTTCAGCCGGTTCGAACATTCAGGTCTCGTTAGCGTGCTGTGAAGCTGAAATCGTCATCACCATTAGCGATGACGGGTATGGTATTCCCAAAAAAGATCTTCCCCATCTGTTTGATCCATATTACCGCGTCGAACATGAAGATCATCTCCAAGTTCAAGGAACAGGTCTCGGTTTACCGATTTGTAAGGAAATCATTGAAGCGCACGGCGGACGGATCACCGTTCATTCAGAAATCGAAAAAGGATCCGACTTTTTTATCCGTTTACCTCGTGATGAAGAGTGGAACACAACCAATAACATGTATAAGAACAGTATGAATAATCTACAACTAGGAAGTGAAGAAAGTGGAAGCTGATTTAAATCAAATCGTTCGCTGTTTAAATCAAGATTTTAAACAGCAAAAAACTGTCTTCAGTGCAATACCCTTAAAAGAGACCAATCCCTGCATCGTCTTGATGGAAGATCACCGTAAAAGACGGATGGAGGATGCCTTGTATCAATATCCTGCTTTCATCGCAGAGTTGGAATCACTCATTTATCGTTGTTTAATTGATGTCCGGGGAGCCCGTGAATCAGCCTCCCCTTCGGAGATTTTTATCTCTAAAGCCCAGCTTTATTCGCCGTATCATTATTTAGTCACCTTTTTATGAGAGGAGTCCGCCATGACTGTTCAAGAAAATACAGCATTGTTGATCATCGATGTCATCAATAAGATGGATTTCGAAGGAGCTGAGCAGTTATTGCAACAGACGCTCCCTGTCCTCGAACCACTCTCAAAATTAAAACAACATTGTAAACGTCAAAACATCCCAGTGATTTATGTCAATGATAATTTTGGTCTGTGGCAAGAGAATGTTAACCAAATCATTGATGAGTGCCGCGGTGGTCTTGGCGATGTACTCATCGAAACAATGCACCCAGAAGAGAACGATTACTTCATCATCAAGCCAAAACATTCAGGCTTTTTCGGGACCCAACTTGATATTTTATTGAAGCATTTGGAAGTCTCACGTCTTATCATCACCGGTCTAACGACAGATATGTGTATCTTATTTACTGCAAACGACGCTTACATGCGTGAATATGCTATTCATGTTCCTGAAGACTGTACGGCAGCAGAAACCGCCGTTGCAAAAGATCATGCTTTAGAAATTCTCAGTTCGACATTATCTCTTGATTGCTCTTCAAGTTTAAGTTTGATGAAGGGGGAATAACGATGTTGCATTATTTTTCTGGTACGTATGAAACAGCACGCCAACGTTTCAATGAGACTTCGAAGGAAATGCTCTCTCGGTATTATCCGAAACTTATTCATGAATCACTCAAACAACAAGGATCGCTTTGTTCCGATTGGTGGCATGGGCAATCCGGTAACAATTCAACATTATTGATCCTAACGAGTGGGCTACACGGAATTGAAGGATACGCTGGGAGTGCCATGCAACTTCAATTTTTATCAGACCATATGAAACAGCTAAATACGGGAGAAGTCGATGTTTTGCTGATCCATGGTATTAATGCGTACGGGATGAAACATCATCGTAAAGAAACACATCATAACCTCAATTTAAATCGAAATGCGATTCACGATTTTTCAAAGGCAGATTTACGTAATCCAGGTTTTGATGACTTACAGTCTTTGTTCATAAAACGGTCAGGATCAGGGCGTCGTCTAGATTATGTGCCGTTTACGTTACATGTCTTATACGACTTGATTCGTCTAGGTCCACATGCGTTTTTAAAGGCTGCGACACTAGGACAATTCAAACATCCGACCGGATTCTATTATGGCGGACGTACGCAAGATGCTTACTTCTCTGACGTATTAAGCCGTCTCGTCGATACCCTATCTACTTACCGACACGTCGTAATGCTCGACTGTCATACTGGTTATGGACCAGCGGGGCAAGTCCAACTCGTCATGTCATCGGATGATCCAAGACACGCAAAGGAAGTAGAAGCATACACACATTACCCGATTGTCAATCAACCACGAGATCAACAGTTTTATGCGATTGAAGGGGAATGGTTAAACTATCTGTATCAAGAAACAAAAAAGCGCGATATCGGTTTTTTAGGTTTAACCATAGAGTGTGGGACGCTTGGAAAACATCCTTTCGCCCTACTCCGAACATTGAAAGCAACGATTGATGAAAATCGTCTCTTCTTCGATCAAGCGGTCGCTCCTCGACGAATCATGGAGCGGTTCGATGCACTTTACATTCCTAAAAATAAACAGTGGCGACAGTCCATCTTGAATGAGACATCCTTCATTTTCAATAACATCACCGAGTGGGTCAATGAACCTAAAAACAACACTTTAATTAACCGATCACTTCAGCATAACGAAAATAAGGTGAAAACAGGTTTGAAAGAAACTGATTAAGGTATATAACATGTGTAACTTTTAAAAGGGGGTCTTTTCATGTTTCGTCATCAAAAGGAATTACAATTCGAAGTCAAGGTAGATCGACCCGATCCAAAACTTGCTCGGGCCGTGCAAGAGGTACTCGGTGGACAATTCGGTGAAATGACGGTCATGATGCAATATCTCTTCCAAGGCTTCAATTGCCGAGGCGAAGAAAAGTATAAGGATATGCTGATGGATATCGGGACGGAAGAAATCGGACACGTTGAGATGCTGTGTTCCCTTATTTCTCAATTGCTCGACGGGGCGTCACCGGATGATCAGGCAGAAGCTGCCAAAGATCCGGCGACAGCAGCAATTCTCGGGGGAATGAATCCTCAGCACCTACTTGTCAGCGGTCTCGGTGGATTGCCATCGAACGCAAACGGCATTCCATGGAACGGATCCTATATCGTCGCCAGTGGTAACTTATTGGCAGACATGCGCTCGAACTTACATGCTGAATCACAAGGTCGCCTTCAGGTCGCCCGCCTCTATCATATGACGACAGATGAAGGCGTTCGTGCTACCTTCCGTAAAATGCTCGCTCGCGACCGATATCACCAGTATCAATGGATGGCTGCGATCGAAGAACTTGAGACGAAAAACGGAATCGTCGTGCCGGCTACTTTTGCACCAGAAGACGAAATGGAAGCGCAACCGCATGCTTATGAGTTCTGGGACCTATCGGAAGGAACAGCTTCAAAAGAAGGTCGCTGGGCTCAAGGGGAAGCACAAGATGGAACTGGTGAATTCGTTCATCTAGAAAATCCTGCACCGCAAGGAAACATTCCGAACATGAAGGTACCAGCACACAAACTGCATCACGACCTAGCAGAAAAAACAGGAATGCAAAACGTTAAAGATACTGTCAAACGGATGTTACATGATAAGGAGTGAGACCGATGGCTAAATCACCACTTGCAATCCATGAAACACTCGAAATCCATGAAATCATGACAATGAAACAAGCTTGTCTCGTTAAAGCTGTTGCTGTTCGTTCTTTTGTTAAAGATGAGACGCTTGAAAAATTGATTGCTCAAGACATCAAAGATAGCGAACAAGCATTAAACGATTTACAAAGGCTATTGGCAGATCATGAAGGAGGCGGTTCTCATGAATGAAGCTCTTCAATCCATTAATCGTCCCAGTAAAAAACGAGACGAGTTGATTGCGACAGACTTCTTGATCAGCAGTAAATCACTTGTCCGTGCTTATGCTGTCGCGATTACGGAAACGGCTTCTCCTGATGTGCGGAAAGTCTTGACCGAACAACTGAACAAAGCCATTCAGACTCACGCTGCGATCGCCGGATACATGATCGATCACGATATGTATCACGCGCATGACTTGAAAAAACAATTAAAACACGATCAAGAAAAACTAGAAGTCGCTAAAGGATTATTATGACGTCCCCCCTTCCCTTCTGATCCTGAAGTGGAAGGGGTTTTCTTTCAGAATTCGTGTAAGGAGCGATCAGTCTCATGATTGACATCAATCACATTCAAATCAAACAAAGTGGAGAAACCGTTTGTCTCACCTGGGAAGGGACAAGTAACGTCCGTCTCTTATTAAATGGTAGACCCTGTTTCATTCAAAACTCGAATAGCTATCAAACGGAGACACTTCCTTTATTTGAGCCTTTGTCATTCGAACTGATCGATTCAGATTCGAAGACACGCATCGTCACCGCGCTTGTTTCAAGTACGGATGATTTGTTCTGGAACCGAAAAATGACTGTCCTGATCCAACAAGATCATGCTGTACGACTGTTATGGGGTGAAATTCCAGAAGTATCGCATTATACGGTATTTCAAGATGGACATCGGTTAGGTCAAACTATGATACCCGAGTGGCAAGGAACGATTGACCCTGAACGGTTTACACGTTTCGAAATCCGGGTGTTACGTCCCATTTCTAGAAAATCGATGCCGTTCGCACGGACAATCGAGAAGTTCGCCCGCGTTACGAATCAGATAAAACAAGAACAAGACCGGGAACGAGAATTTGAACAGTTCGTGCTCTATTTTTCTTTGTACCCACTATCCGCTTCACATATGAAGGTTTCTTCATACCGATTACGTGTACTGACGTTCATTGCTCCTCCGATTCTCGTGAATCCGAATCCGTTTTCTCCGCATCGATATTTTGAAGGCGATGCGCGACAATATTCGCCTTTTTCTAAAGAGTATCGCACCTTTACAGAAGTCCTGACATGTAGTGGTGAAACTACTCATCAACTATCAAAACAAGCAAATCCTACCCGCTCTTTTGATGCTCGCCATCAGTTATATCGAGAAGATGTTGCCTCGACACAGCGGGTCTATTTATCAAATCAATCACCAACTCGGTATACACTCCACCATTCTGTCGGTAATCCGCTCGTCGTCTCACCTAACATCGACTACGAGATCAAGGTGACACATCGTTCAAATCTTTGGCGTATCGCAGGAACACATCTCCAATCACCGCATCATGAAGTGTACTTAGATGAAGGGGACGATTGTTTCGAGACGATTCACCAAGCCCATGATTTAGGTTTAAGTTTTCTCGGCGATCCGCTGCCGAGTTGTCACTGGTTACATGTGATGAATCAATGAACAGAGAGAAAGCCGCGACCGATTCGTCGCGGCTTTTCATATTTAGTCGTGAAATCGAGCACGTGTCTCCGGAGACGGCAGTGCACACTGCTGTTTTTGCCCGAACCAACGATGGCGATTATTTGCAACGAAGTCATAGACACGATCCCGAAGTCGACGTGGAACAATCCGAAGTATACTTAACAGATGCCACCCACCTCTTAAATGACCGGCAATCCGTAACGCAGCATCGGATTTAATATACGGTACACCTCGGTCAATCACAACGACACTGTCGATCGTTTCCGGGAGATGATGGCGCCTTACGAGTTCTTGCCCCGTCTCCCCTTGCAATGAAGCAAAGTCATGGTACCCTTGATCTCGCTTTAAGATGAACTGGACACTCGCGTCACAGAGATTACATTCCCCGTCAAATAAGACGATTGCTTTCATGATTGATTCATCCTTCCCTATCTGTTTAACGAATAATTTCGTACACTTTTTCTTTACCACACTTTAGGTCAAAACATGCATTTAATCAGTATGTTAAATCATGATAACGCTTTTGTTCATTGTCTTTCTTACGTTATACTGGTTTTGTAAACATTTGGAACCGTTCATTTATTTGAATGTATCTATGTAAAGGAGCGTACATATGACGAAACGACCGATTGCCATCGTGACCGGTGCCAGTCAGACACGCGACATCGGAGCTGCCATTTGCCGCCAGCTTGCCTCGTCCGGACATGACTTGGTCTTTACTTATTTTAAAGCAACAGCGGATTGGGCGGCTAGTTTTACGACCGAACTCGAAAATCAAGGTGCCCGCGTCCTTGCGATCGAGCTAGATTTAGGTCAAGCAGATGCTACTGACGATTTATTCGCACGCATTGAAGACTTTGGAACACCAAGCATCCTGATCAACAATGCTGCCCACTCGACGATGACGGATTGGCAAACGCTCGATGCAGCAAACCTCGACCAACACTATGCCGTCAATCTCCGGGCGCCGCTGTTGCTTGCGACACGTTTTACGAAACGATTCACTGAATCGAATCTAACGTCCGGTCGTATCATTCAACTGACATCGGGACAGGACCTCGGTCCGATGCCAGACGAGATTGCTTACGCTACGACAAAAGGTGCCTTATCGACGTTTACGAAAACTTATGCAGCAGCCGTAGCACCGCTTGGCATTACCGTCAACGCCGTCAATCCAGGTCCGACTGACTCGACTTGGATGGATGAAGCAACACGAACAGCGCTTAAACCTAGTTTTCCGTTCGGACGAATCGGTGCGCCAGAAGACATCACACGCTTGATTCAATTTCTCGTGAGTCCAGATGGTGGCTGGGTGACCGGACAAGTCATTCATTCCGAAGGTGGTTTTGAACGATGAACATGTCACATGCAAAAACATCCCTCTGACGCTAAAATCAGAAGGATGTTTTGCATTATCGAAAAACTGGATCCGGTTCCGTCAAAAAATCGTTCCAGGCTTTTTGATGCAGATCGCTATTGAGTTGTGGCATTTGATCTCTTTCAAAAAAAGCAACATCGATTGATTCATCGGAGTCAATCGTCAATTGTCCCCCATTGATTCGGCAAACGAAAAAATGGACGATCGGTTGGGCGACATCCCCGTTTGGATACATCTCTTCGTACTTCGAATAGACACCACTTAACCGTTTAATCGTTACATGAAAACCGGTTTCTTCGAAAATCTCACGCTGTGCTGCTTCTACGATTGACTCTCCCAGTTCCAGTGCGCCGCCCGGAAAGCCCCATGCTTGTTGCTCCCGTCGTTTTTGAAGAAGAATGCGCCCCTCCTCGTCGAAGACGATGCCACCGGCAAAGTTCAACATCACTTTTTCTTGACCAACCTTACTGCGAAGAAAACGTATGTAGTCCATCTGTCGCCCCTTGAAGTTTGACGTGCTTCAGCCAGGCGATTAGTTGCTTGATCATTGCATCGGTCACGGTATGATTGACACCCGGGAAAACGTCTAATACAATCGTTTGCGCCATCCCCGCTCGAACAGCTGACGCGTGATAGAACTGTTGGATCGATAATGGAATGATGTCATCGGCATCCCCGTGCAGGAGCAATCGTGGACGCTCATCCATCACACTGATAGGATCAAGCTTCCATGGTACATCCGTCTCTTTGATAACAGGTCGCCCGTCGCGCGCGCGGAATAAGCGTTCTGCTTCAAGATAGGCACCGCCCCCATTGATCGCAACAAGTGCTTTAATCGGCAGACGCGCCATGATCCCGTGGGCAATGAACCCACCCATCGAGACACCAACCGCCATCACGTCTGAAGCATGCCAGCCTGATTGTTCGATGAGATCGGTCGCTTCCTTAATCGATTGTTCGACGACGGACCAAAAATAGGTCGTCATTACTTCTTTATCGTAAGGGTCATCAAACGGTTCACGTTGATCATGTCGAACGAGTTCCGGAATGAAGACATCGTATCCTTCGTCAGCGAGTTGCTCAGCAAACGCTAGATAAGAAACAGCTGTCCCACCCCAACCATGATAGAGCAGGATGGCTCCTGTTGGTTGAGAGGCTCGGACGATGTGGACATGAAAATCAAGCTTCATTTTTTAGCTTCTCCTGGTTTAAGCGGACAATCGTTCTCGCGAAGTCATCTTCCGGTAACCGTTGTCCGTTCTCAAGAAACGGTTTCCAGTACGGTCGGATCTTAAATAACGAGACCGTATCGCGGTAAACTGTTCGACGAATGACTTGTTTTGTCGTCAACGGTAATCCGTTCTCGCTTTCAACCTGAATGCCACAGATCTGACCACCAATCGATTTTCCGTTCAACAGTTTTAATTGCGCGACTTCTCCTAGAAAACTGATCGTCGGTTGTGTGATGACAGCGTGCACGACTTCTGACTTCACACGCCGTAATACCTTTTTTTCGATGACGACGGAAAGTCCAAGATAAACAGCTTGGTTGATGATATACGCACCGATTCGTCGTTTTGTCGTTGAGTGCATGAATGATCCTCCTTATACGTTAAAATAGACGACAGCGCCAAGTCCACTGACCGCAATCAAATAAAAGACGATCGCGAGTCGTTTGTTTGCGGCAGAGATATCCTTTCGGACGAGGATTTTACTATACCTATACGTCAAGAATGCGAACACGAGCAATGCCAAAATCAATAATGGTTCCATTTGATTCTCCCCTTTTCTTTCTTATTCTACATCATTTCTGGTTTCGAATTGTTATATTTTACAAGTAAAGTGATATATGCTTGATCCATATATCATCAATCCAACAATGAAATGAGGTTTACATGTTGAACACTACAACGATTTGCTGTCTTGTTGAGTCGAAAACGCCCGGTTATCTCAATCGGGAACTGCCGCCGCTCGGCATCCATGACGTCCATGTCCGCACTCTAGCCGGTGCCATCAGTATCGGTGCCGAACTTCCCCAATGGCTAGAACAGGATATGACCGAAACCGTTTATGATTATCCTCTCGAGACCGGATATGAAAGTTACGGCGAAGTGCTTGCTGTTGGTGACGCGGTCCAAATCGTCAAGCCGGGTGATCGGATCGTCAGCTTCTATGGACATCAAGATCAAGCGATCGTTCCTGAATCGAAGGTCATCCCGGTTCCTGCTCACATTTCACCGCGTGAAGCTTTACTTCTGATCCTGTCTTGCGACGCGGCAAAAGGTGTCCGAAAGCTGGCATTGACGCCCGATTCTAGCGTCTTAGTTTCCGGAATGGGAACGATCGGTTTGCTGACGGTACATTACTTACGGCATTACTTTAATGTTCGTCAGATTGATATCATCGAGCCGCTTACGTCCCGAGCGGAGTTAGCCCGTCAATTAGGTGCACGTATTGTCACACCGGACTCAAGTATGTATGACGCCGCCATCGAATGTTCCGGACGCCAAGCGGCCTTTGCCGAGCTTCAGTCTGCCATCCGTCCTCATGGTACGATTTGTGTCTTATCGGACGGTAACCGGGAAGCGTTGACGTTGACGCCCGCGTTTCACGCAAAAGAACTTCGGATCATTGCATCGAGTGACGGCTGGGACTACCGCAAGCATGCAGACTGGCTCTTTGCAAACGATCGTCACGTGACTTTACCCGCTTTGTTCGAACAAGAGACTTCGTTTTCGGAACTCGCCAGTTGCTTCGCAGCCTTGATGGAAACACCAGATTTCCCGATCAAAGTGTTCATCGATTACGATAAGACGAGCTGAACGCCGTTCGGATCCTTACCTACGAGCGACGCGTCGGAAAAGACTGCTTCTTGTAAGACGGTCTTCTCCCCGCGGACGGTTTGAATTTGTGACATCGGTCGATCGAACAGCTTCGCTAAATCTTCCTCTAATCCTTCGCGTGGCGTTGCTAGAATCAGACGCTCAAGAATCGTTCCGTCAGCGTCTGCAATCGCATCTTCATGAATTTGCAGTTCAATCCGTACCCCGTATGGTGTCTGTAAGAACGTCCGCCGCTCGTTCGCTTGGATCGTGAACGATAACGTTTCTGCACGATCGAGAATCGTTTGCACGTCATCTGATTGAATCAAAAATCCGATATGATCGAAGCGAACCGTTTTCCCGAATCCAATCGTCACGTTGACCGCTCCCCGTTTCATTTCGATGATTCGAAATAAAATGTGATCTGTTCGAAAATCATCCCACGTCTGGGGTGGATTAAACGACGAAAATTCTCCGTCCTTCTTCCCGATGCGCTGGGAAACGTGAAACCCGCGTGCCGTGTACCAGGCTTCTGTTTCTTCCAAATGTGGTGTCCAAATATGGTAGTGAAATAGCATTTACATACACTCCTTTTAATTATTCCAATCGTTCCACGTCATCACGTCGACTTGCTTCGAATCATTCAAGTATTGTCGTAATAACGGGAGGTGCGCAGCTCCATACAAACAGACGATTCGCTCGTTCGCCTGAGCGAGTTGCAGTAGATGATTGGCAATTTTTTGATTGCGAACATGCCAGTAGCCTTCGATCCAAATCCGCCCGCTCTCTAGTCGTTCGATTTGATCATAGATCCTAGCCGACGCCGCAATCGTCTCTTCAGTGTGCAATTGATCGAGCCATTCGGAGAAGGATAACTGCTCCATCGCGTGCTCTAACTGTTCAATCCGCTTCATCTCAGCCGCGAAGATCGTCTCAAAGGCTTCCGGATGATGTGAACGGACGATTCCTAAATCCGGTACGCCGGGTACGGTTTCGTTCCAATCGACCCCATGGAGATCTGCTAAACCTACCATCTGGGCTAAGCGAAAGCCGATTTGTTGCCGTTCATTATCGGTTAAGTCGCTCTCAGATTGATAGTTTTCATATGTATGTTGCAAGTCACTCATGCGTTCAGGTGATGTCTCAAGAGCTACGCCTGTCGGTCGAAATACGTTCAATCGAGCAACGACTTCTTGGATTTCTTGTTGCCGTCTTTCTGACGCGACATCAAAAATTACCGGACGAATCAGATCACCATTTGCTGGTCGGTCAAGATGGAACATGCCCATCAGTAAAATCTGAGGTTTCATCTCCCCCCTCCTTTTCCTGATTTTACCTTATACTCGGTAAAGGAAGCGACCTTTACCTATCATGAATTTACGTTACCATTTAACAAATAGTCATATAAGGAGGTTCCGATGAAAGGGATATTCGTCATTATGTTCATTGGATGTTCATTGGATGTTTATTCGGATGCAGTCAGTCTAGTGCAGAGGAACATGGTAGCTATGCCATGATCGTCATTGTGAACAACAAAGAATATAGTGGAACAGAAGCAGAATTGGATGCATCTAAGCAACAAGGAGAAAAAATTAGCACGATACTAAAGAAAACAAAAGTATATGAAATGCCCCAAGCGAACAGTCAATCGAATCTCTTTTCAGTCGGATCCACCATCTATTCTGTTAAAGGAACAGAAGATTTTATCATTGTAAAAGATAAAGAAAATAAAAAATGGCTTTTACAAAAGGTAAGGGATATCGAAAACACTCTAAATCAATGAGGCACTTTAACACCTTTAACGTGGTGCATCTTTAGAAATACGATCAGCGGAGATGTTTTGTACTTTTACACGAGGTATAGTGAGAAGACATTAGAAAGGGGCTGACTCAAAAGTCAGTTTCCGCAAAGATAAGGATGCCAGAATGATGATCTGCTACCCTTATCTCATAACAAAAAGAATGACGGATTTCACGCAACTCCTACAGGGAAAAGCGCAATTTTGCGCTGTCAGAGACAAACAAGACCCGCTTTACTGCTTGAATGAAGCAGGAAAAATGGCTTGTGTCTCGCCTGAGGAAAAGGCGTGAAAAGACGCGTCATTCTTTTTTTAAGTCTGCCTCTTTCTTTCATCCTGTTAAGCTTGATTTGACGAGCAATATTTTTCCGCTTTCCTCAGCATCAATATATGAAACAGCTTGCACATCCAGATGGATCTCACGACCGAATAAGAGATACAGCCGTTCCATCAGAAGTCGTTCGTCCGATTGACTGAACCGCTCCGCGTCCGGAACGTAGTAGATCGATACGCTATCTGTCGTCATTTGAACATATTGAATGCGTTCGATACTGTTTGGTAAGTGTTTGACGAGACTTGACAGTTGCGCCTCAAAAATCTTCTGCCCATCCGGTTTTTGGATGAAGGCGCGTCCTCTTCCGTCAATTGAATCAATGATTGGTCCTGGATGACCGCACGAACAGGTGCGTTGACTCAGCGTCATCCGATCGCCGACACGGTAGCGAATGAGTGGCGTCCCATGCGTATCAAAACTCGTCACGATAATCTCTCCATCTGTATCGAGTTCGATGATCCCCATCTCATGGTGCAGATGTTTTTGACCAAATCGACACTCTGAGACGATTGGTGCCCCTTCAGACGATGCATATTGATCAAAAACTAGTCCGTGAAACACGTCTTCGATGACCTGGCGCTCCTCCGCATCGATTCGTTCAGCCGTCGGAAAAATCGCAATCGGTCGACACGTCAATCGGATCCCTTCTCGCTTCGCAAACCGGGCGAGCTCAATCATCGCTGACGGAAGCCCATCGATCGTTTCTGGTTGAAAACGCTCAATGGCTTCGAGATACGCTGCCATCGTTCGTGGAGACAATCGTTTCACCGTAAATAAGAGTTGATTCGCAGCTCGGTTCATCCGCCAATATACATCTGTCTGTTGCCGCTCAGGTACTAAATCTTGCGCTGTAAAACTAGCACGCCGCATCCCGCGTCGCACTCCATGCGTCGCTTTAAAGTAGTCGAGATGCGCCATGCGAATTTGCATATCCGGTACGGTATATCGCACTTGAAGTGACGTGCCCGTCGTTCCACCGGTTTTTCCAACAATCGGTGCAGGAATGTCCGTTTGAATTTCCGCCATCTTCGTTCGTAATGTTTCTTTTGATAATACAGGGATGTTTTTTAGTTCTGATAAGTCTTTGAACGGTAGGCGAATGCCATGTGAAGTGAAGAGCTGATGGTAATAGAGGCTATGTTCCGTACAGAAGCGAAGGAAGTCATTTAAACGATCAAGTTGTTCTGCTTTGACGTCGATCGTCAGATGTTCTCGTTCGAGGAGCATCCGGAACCGTTCTTGATAGACCAGACCATAACGTTCGCGATGCAATTGATACCCATAGAGGGTTGTGAAGAGATGCTGGAGAAATAGAGGAGAGCGATTGTAGATTTGCTCTTTGATACCCATGTCATCACGTCCTTTCGCAAGGGAAGTAACGGTTTCGATGTCTCTACGATAGCCTATGTACCTGACAGGAATATGACAAAAATAAGGGGAAACGCATCCTGACAAATTACTATCGCCTTGGACAGGTCCGACGATCATCGCTCTACTATACGGAAGACAAGGAGGTGACAAGATGTGGCTCGAATCGATTCAACGCGTCATTGACTATATCGAAGATCATTTAGAAGACTCGCTCGATCTCAACGTTTTGACAAGGGTGGCGAAGATGCAAACGTATCCTTTACAACGGACGTTTTCGTTACTTGCGATGATGACCTTACCGGAATACATCCGAGGGCGACGTCTGACGCTCGCTGCCCAACAACTGACACAGACGGACGAAAAAATCATCGATCTCGCCTTACGTTTTGGTTATGAGACGCCGGAAGCTTTCACGAAAGCGTTCAAACGTCAGCATGGTTGTTCCCCGACGTTGATGCGAAACGAGCGACGTCCGATTCACGCCTATAACCGCCTGAGTATTCAGGTGACCTTGAAAGGACTGGAGCAAATGAATTATCAACTCATCGAACGACCGGCTTTACAGATTTCCGGCTGGCGGAAACATTTTTCAACGCAAGATGGTATTCAAAAACAGTTCATCCCGTTGTTTTGGAATGATGTGAATCGTTCTGGTCAAGACGCGATTTTGTTCAAACAAAATGATGGTCAAATTGAAGGAGTGATTGGTGTCTGTTCCAATTTTACCGAAGCATCAATGGATTATTGGATTGCGACGACAACAACGGAAATTCTACCTGGTCAAGAAACGATGACGATTCCGGCGAGTCTTTGGGCGACGTTTCCGGTCGTTGGTCCGATGCCGCATGCGATTCAAGAGATGTGGCAGCGTATCTATCAAGAGTGGCTCCCATCGCATGGATATGATCCCCTGCCTCACGCTGAACTCGAAGTGTATTCGGCAGGCGACCCGTCTGCCGCCGATTATCAATCTGCCATCTGGATTCCAGTGCGTCCGCGCGACTGATAATTTCAGGACATACGAAAAGGCGAAATCATCGGTGGTCTCGCCTTTTACGTTGTACGTCATGCATACTGTTGTTTAATCAGTAACGTTTTGCCACTGATTTCTTTCGGTATTTCGGGTACCGCGCGCATGACGACATTCAATTGTCCGTCAAACAGTCGGTCAAGAACGAAAAAGAGTTTTTTCTCATGTTCTTTCTCAAAACATCGTTCATCCGGAACATACAATAATACAATCTCGTCCCGCGTCTCTTGAATGTATTGCACGCGTTCGATACAGTTCGGGAACGCTCGAACGATTCCCGCGAGCTCCCCTTCGAAAACACGATGTCCGTTTCTGAGTTGAATGAAGCTTCTCCCTCGACCATCAATCGAAGCGATGATTGGACCTTGATGACCGCACGGACACGTTTCCTGACTGAGCGTCATCCGATCGCCGACGCGGTAACGGACGAGTGGTGTCCCGTGTGTATCAAAACTCGTCACGAGAATTTCTCCATCCTCATCGCGTTCAATGATTCCCATCTCATAATGTATATGTTTTTTCCCATACGGACATTCGGCGACGATCGGTGCCCCTTCTGAAGACGCATACTGGTCATAGATCGGTGCATGGAAGACGTCTTCGACGAGTGCTCGTTCTTCTGCTGTCATCATCTCTGCCGTCGGGAAAATCGCTTTCGGTCGGAACGTACAGGTCATCCCATATTTTTTAGCATATCGTGCGACTTCAATCATTCCTGAAGGCAAACCATCAATCGATTCCGGCTGAAACCGATTCAGTTGTTCAATGTATGCAGCAGCGGTTTTCGGATTGATATTTTTGATCGAGAACAGCATCTGATTGATGACTTTGTTCGTCCGCCAGTAGACCGGTGCCTTTTGTTGCGGCGAAGCGAGCGTTTGACCGGTAAAACTTGCACGGCGCATTCCTTGATCGACTCCATGGGTCCACTTGAAGAAATCGAGGTGTGCCATCCGGATTTGCATATCTTCCTTTGTATAATGCACTTGAATCGATTTACCAGTCGTCCCGCCCGTTTTTCCGAGAATCGGGGCATGGACGTGCGCATGGACATCTTCATTTTGTTGCCGTAAGATTTCTTTCGTTAAAGGGGGAATCTGCTTTAGCTCGTCAATCGATTGTAAAGGGAGCTCTAATCTGATAGAAGAAAACAATTCCTGATAGTATGGACTATGCGTTTGGCAAAAAGAAAGGAAGTCGTTTAATCGATGCAACTGTTCTGCTCGAACGTCAATCGGTCGTCCTAACTTCTGTTTCAGTTCTTGTAAGCGTTGCTGGTAAGTTGCACCGTATCGTTCGTGGAACAGACGGCGTCCTTGTAACGTCGTCAACAAGTTTTGAATGAAGATTGGTGAGTGAAAGTAGATCGATTCTTTGAGTTGCATGATGTCACTCCTTCCATAGTTAGACCACCTTTTACTGATACTTTCATCTTATTTCCAGTCGCTGCCCATCTCAATTAGTTCTTCGTGAATAAACTTAGCTTTTATTTTCATGGCGATTTATTTTAATGAACTCTAATTCACGAACATCTTCTTACCGATTCTTGAACTTACAACTTTTCTTCCCTCACAAAAAATCCGATCGACGAAGAGAAGTTCCTTCATCAATCGGATTCATAGTAGGGTCATTACGATTTTGCGACTTTTTGTAACATTTGACATCCGTAAGCCCGCAATTTTATCGCTTCGAGTACGAGCGACATCTGTTGCTGATCCAATCGTTCAATCAGCTCGATGATCGTGATCGTCGTTCGTCCATTATACAGTTGAACGATCAAGTGAATGATTGCTTCTAACGCTGGATTCGGATAGGGTTCAGCTAGAAATTCACGGTCAAAGAACTCGCCACTATCCGGGAAAAAGTAATCCGAAAATCGTTCGAGCACTTGTGGCTGTCCTGTCGCAAGGTACAGCATCGAGACCATCGCTGCATCTTCCCGGTGTTTCGGCTTTAAGCGTCTCCACAACAGATCGAATCGTCGTTCATGTCCCTCTTGCATGAATTGTATCGTCTGCATGGTTGAAGCCCCCTTTATTTTCGTTCTTCCTGTTGGTTCTCTATATTCATCTATTCCCTATTCCGTTCACCTGAATCGTCTTAGCATAATCTCTTGCGATTGAACCGACTCGATTGGGGGTACATTACAACAGATATAAGAGAGGAGTTTACATCCATGCCAACGCGTTTAGCTTTAGCCGGAGCCACCGGATACATTGGTCACAACCTACTGAATGAATTAAAGAAAAAATATGACGTCATCGCCCTTTCACGAAACGGTGATGATAAGGACAATGAGGAACGCGTCGAATGGCGATCGTGCGATCTCTTTTCTTTAAACGATACGATCGAAGGTATGAAAGGAGCGGACATCGCTGTCTATCTCGTCCATTCGATGATGCCTTCTGCCAAATTGACACAAGGATCGTTTGAGAACATGGATTTGCTGTTAGCTGATAACTTCGCCCGTGCCGCAAAAGAAAATGGTATCCGCCAGATTATCTACTTAAGTGGTATCATCCCTGAGGAAACAGAAGACCTATCACGTCACTTAAAGAGCCGACTGGAAGTCGAACGTGTCCTCGGTGCATACGGGACTCCAGTGACGACGATCCGTGCCGCGTTGATCGTCGGTCCAAAAGGCTCATCGTTCCCGATCTTATCGAAGCTCGTCAAACGCCTTCCCGTCATGGCACTCCCCCGCTGGACGCGCAACAAAACGCACCCAGTCGCCTTGCCCGACGTCATTCATGCACTTGGCGAAAGTGTTGATCGTGACGACGTGAAAGACCGGGCAATCGATATCGGTGGTCCGGAAGCGATGACTTACAAAGAGATGATTCTTAAAACAGCAGATATCATGGGAAAACGACAACCGACGATCGATATTCCTTTACTGACCGTTAAATTATCCCGCCTCTGGGTGACGCTCGTGTCCGGGGAACCAAAAGAAACCGTCTATCCACTTGTTGAAAGCATGGTGCATGAGATGGTCGCAGATCCAGAAAAAATGGTTCCAGGCATCAGTGACGGTAAAATCACTTTCGAACAATCGGTTCGGGATGCGTTAAAAGAGGAAGAAGAACAAAAAGGCTCTTCCTCCTCGTCGTCTTCGACACCAGACGTCCTAGACGTTCGTTCAGTCCAACGTGTCCTTCTACCGAAGGATCGTGACGCCGATTGGGCAGCCGATGATTATATGAATTGGTTGTCTTCGTTTGCCCGTCCCTTCCTATCGTCAACTGTGCAGGATCAAGTCGTCGGAATCCACATTCCATTTTACGAACAACCACTACTTGAATTGACGAAGGAACCAGTCCACGACCGACAAATGGCGACGTACCGGATTACTGGTGGACTGTTCGCGAAAGTCGAGCAAGATAGCCGTGGTCGGATTGAATTCCGGCAAATTCCTGGTACACAGGAATGTATCATCGCCATCCATGAATTCGTGCCCGCGTTGCCTTGGGTACTCTATAAAGCAACGCAGGCGAACGTTCACTTGCTTGTGATGTACCTCTTTAAATTACACTTGTTGCGTCGGATTCATTCGACGGAGCAAGAATCGACAAGCGCAGACGAAATCGTTCCGTCATCTTGATCACGATCACACGATCCGCCTCTTCCCGGGCGGATCGTTTTTTGTCGCTTTTAGAAGGATGACGAAACTGAAAAAATCGTGATACACTGAACGGTGACTGAAAGAAAGGGGTTTCATCGCATGCGCTCATTTGAAGAACGATTATCGAACCAACTCGAGGCGACGGCCTCACTCGTCACATTGATTCAACCTTCAACGGATCAACTTCGTTTAGATAAACTAGAAAAATTCGCCATGAAACTATTAAAACGAGAGTTCACGATTGCATTTGCTGGTCATTTCTCGGCTGGGAAGTCGAGCATGATTAACGCCTTGACAGGAGAATCGGTCTTACCAACGAGCCCGATTCCAACGAGTGCGAACATCGTGACGCTTCAGCAAGGTGACACGGATTCAGCGATCGTTCACTTTCACGAACAACCGTCTGTTCGCCTGACAGCGAAAGAGCAAGAGGAGCATCTTCAAACGCTTGGGAAGAGTGGCGATGTCCGACAAATCGACTTGACGCATGCCGCGTCCAAGCTGCCACCTGGTCTTGTCCTAATGGATACACCTGGCGTTGACTCGGTCGATGATGCCCACCGTGTATCAACGGAATCCGCACTTCACTTAGCAGACATCTTGTTTTACGTCATGGACTACAACCATGTCCAATCCGAATTGAACTTCATGGTAACGGATGAATTACAAGCTGCCGTACCTGAGTTATATTTAATCGTCAATCAAATTGATAAACATCGTGACGATGAATTATCATTCGACGCATTCCGCCGCTCGGTCCATGCATCCTTCGCCGAACATGGTGTCGTGCCAAAAGGAATCTTCTTTACGAGTCTAAGGAATCCAGATCATTTGCATAACGATTTTACGGAAGTCGAACAGCTCGTTAAGCAAAGCATTCGCGACGCTCAACCGAAGTTGTTGACGTCTGCCGCTTTGACACTTGAAAGTCTTCACCAAGAGCATACACGGTATCTCACACGTCTCGTTTCAGAAGCCCACGAGACGATGACTGAACAATTGAGTGACGCTGAACGACGCGATCCGGCGACGATCGAAGCCGAACTAGTCCACATCTCGCAGCAATTAGAAGCACGCCAACCGGACCGTTGGGTACAGACGTTTTCGTTGCATCGGGATCAACTCTTGAAAAATGCGACCTTGATGCCGTTTGAGTTACGTGAGAAGATGCGCCGTTTTCTTGAGTCACGCCAACGTGACTTCAAGGTTGGACTATTCCGTAGCACGAAAAAGACGGAAGCGGCTCAAGCAGAGATCGCGCAAGACGTGCTACGTGCCTATCAGACGGTGACCGCTTCTGAAATTTCGCTTCATTTACGTAACTTGATGAAACAATCGTTGCGCGACCTTGATCTCCTGCAGGATACACACATCGTCGCAATTGATCAGCTCTCACTCGACCCGCCGCTTTCCGTTCTCGAAAGTGCCTTGCCGACGGGTATTACGATTACCGGTGAATCGGTGCTCCAGTTCACGAATCGTGTCGCTGAGCAGACACAAGCGTGGTTCGTCAAGGAAACGAACGCGTGGCGGGAGCATGTGCGCCAAGAGTTAACGGTGACTTTCCCGAAAGAGCAAGCTGAGCTATTGCAACGACAGTCGTCACTACAGCACAAATGGAACAGCGTCCAAGTATGGCAACAGGCTATCGTAGCACTTGAGCGTTATGAGCATGGTGTTGCCGATCCATCTGATCAACAACTCGAACGAGCTCGGACGCAAGTTTCGGTCTGGGAGGAGCAATTGATTCAGCAAGAAGCGGCGATCGTCTCCTTTACCGGGTTTGAGTCGATGACAGAGACAACTGCGTTTGAACTTGCGACGACCGTCAGTGAGCAACAAGCCGTCCGTTATGCACCAGAAGACGTCGCTCAAATCCGTCAGCATCTGAATGGTCTGAAAGGCTTTGAAGATGCCGTCGCTTATTTGAATGACAAATTGGATCGACTGACACACCAATCGTTTACGATTGCCTTATTCGGTGCCTTCAGTGCTGGAAAATCGTCGTTTTGCAATGCCTTGCTCGGAGATAAGGTACTACCGGTCTCTCCAAACCCGACAACCGCGTCGATCAACCGGATTCATCCCGTTGACACTATACACCCGCACGGCGTGGCAGAAGTCACGTTCAAGTCTGAAGCAGCGATGCTTGAAGACTTAAATGAAGCGATGGTCGGGACGATGACGTTCGAGTCAACGAAACAGGCATACGATACGCTCTTACCACGTACCGCGTCACTGACGGATCCGTTCTTGCGTGCTTTCTTGAAAGGATTCCCTGCCGTTAAATCCTTCATCGGTACCGTCCAGACGGTCGATCAAGAAGCTTTTAAACAGTATGTCGCGCAGGAAGAACGAAGCTGTTTCGTCGATGTCATCGATTTCTATTATGATAGCCCGTTGACGCGACTCGGCGTGACGCTAGTTGATACGCCGGGAGCAGATTCAATCAATGCCCGTCATACCGATGTCGCTTTTGATTACATCAAGAACGCAGATGCGATCTTGTTCGTCACGTACTTCAATCATGCCTTTGCCCGCGCTGACCGTGAATTCTTGATTCAACTCGGTCGTGTCAAAGACGCATTCGAACTCGATAAGATGTTCTTCCTCGTCAACGCAATTGATCTCGCTGCTTCAGATAGCGAACGTCAAGATGTCTTGAACTATGTCGCGACGGAATTGCAACGGTTCGGGATTCGATCACCCCGACTGTATGGCGTCTCGAGCTTACAAGGACTCGCTGAAAAGCAACAAGAGCTAGCAGATTCAACTTCCGGTTTACCTGTGTTCGAAGAGGCATTCCATCACTTCCTAGCAGAGGACTTGACCGGTCTTGCCAAAGTATCCTTGTCTGAGCAGACAGAAAAGACCGTTCAGCGACTCGAACGATTCATCGTTGCGACTGAAGCGAATCTGTTGCGAAAAGAAGAGCGGTTGGCTGAGCTATCTGCTCTAGAACAGCAGGTCACAGATCGGTTCGAAGATAATCGCGCCGCTTTGATCGAACCTGCGCTCAAAGCAGAGATCCATGAACTGTTGCACCATGTCGTACAACGTATTTATTACCGTTTCCCTGACTTCTTCAAGGAAGCCTATAATCCTGTTCGTTTTGCTCAAACTGGCAAAGGAGCGGCATTACAGGATGCGCTAACGGAACTGTTGACGTTCCTCCGTTTTGATTTTGAACAAGAGCTCCGGGTCACGCATTTCCGTGTCGACCAATGGCTCGAAGCGGCCTTGATCCGGCGTCAACAAGAGGAGCAACAGTTGCTAGAGCAATGGAACGAATCCTTTCAACTCGCACCTGTCACGGTCTCTCGATTAAACGAAATGACGTTCGATGGTCCATTCGAAGATGCAACGCCTTATGTCGGCGTCAAACGTCACTTCCGGAATGCGAAAGCCTTCTTCGAGAAAAATGAGAAGGAGCAGCTGAAAGAGGAGCTTGCGACATTAACCAAACAAGAAGCACTCGCGTATACTGCCACTCAAGAAAAACGCTTGCTGGCAGTCGCGGCGGCACATCTAGATGTTTCTTTGACAGCCGTTTCAGAGCACCTGTTACGTCAAACACTCGAGCAACTTGAGAGTGAACGCGCGACGTTACAGGCACAAGAGACGCTGACCCCTTATAAACAAGCAGCTAAGCAGATTCGCAGTCTGACGCAACACGTCACTTCATGAGATACGATCGTTCAGCACAAAAGACCGGAGCGCGATGCGTTCCGGTCTTTTTTCTTCACCGCGCAGGCGTCGGCCAATACGACTGAAAATAGTGGACGACGTATTGATGAACGTGCCGGACGACAGGACGTAATTCCGTCCCAACGAGTCGATTCAACGAGACATCCCATAACATCGGTGGGTCGAACGGGATGATTTTAATGTCATCCGCATGATGAAACCGTAGGATTGGCTCCGGTAGGATTGAAATGACGTCAAGTTCTTGGACCATCCCGATCAACAAGTCCCATGCCCCTGACATGAAGAAGATATTCGGTTCTTGTTGCACCTTACGAAACTCCGATAGTATCTGATGGTGCAACATGAATCGATCATTTAAGATGACGAGTGGTTCATTTCCGATATCACGATACGATAGGGCTTCTTTTGATTGAAATGGATGATTCGGACGCACGGCGACGACGACCTCGTCTTCAATCAATCGAAAACGTTCGATGCCATAGGATTCACCTGGTTCGATCAAGATGGCCAAATCGAGTTCTTCAAGTAACAGTCGACGTTTGAGTTCAAACGCCCCCTCCTCGATGATTTCGAGTTCAATCCCAGGGTGTTCCGCCATGAACTTCGGAATCAACTGTGAAAATAAGACAGGGAGGATAACGGGTGGGATGCCGAGACGGACTTTCCCTCGGACGACGTTCGAGCGTTCGCGCAGATGACCCATCAATGCTTGATGACGTGTCAGAACGATCTTCGCATCTTCATATAATTGACGTCCCGTTTCCGATAATCCTGTCAACCGTCCGTGCTTTCGAATGAATAGTTCCACTTGCTCTAGCTGTTCGAAGTCGCGAATCATCTGACTAAGCGCTGGTTGCGAAATCGACAAGTGCTTCGAAGCACGCGTTAAGTTATAGCCTTGCTCGACGATCGTCGTAAAAAAAAGTAACTGTCGAATATCCACTTCTATCTCCCCTTATTCATCAAACCAGCGATTTTTTTTGAAGAACAGAATCATTCCTAAAGCAAGGAGCGCCATTGCCCCTAATGTCACGAAATAACCGTACCGAGTGGTCAGTTCTGGCATATGTTCGAAGTTCATGCCGTATATACCGGCAATGAACGTCAACGGCATGAAAATCGTCGTGAAGATTGTCAATGTCTTCATGATACTATTCATCCGGTACGAGTTGAGGGAAATGAAATTGTCCCGAAATTCAGATGTCATCAATCGATTGTATTCAATCATTTCCGATAACTTCAGTAAGTGATCGTACAAATCTCGAAAAAATGCCTGTTTCTTCGGATGAATCGATAAGCGCTTTGATTCGACGACACGGTACAATAAGTCCCGCATCGGCATGACCGTCCGCGAGATTCGAAGTAACCGCGCCCGTAGTTCGAAAATTTCTTCCATCAACCGACGATCGTTTCCACGCGTCCGGTAACGTTCCTCAAGCGCAAACAACTCATCTTCCGTCGCATGAACGATCGGAAAATAACCATCGACGATTTTGTCCATGATTTTGTGGACGAGGTCGACCGTCTCTTGTTTGTCGAGGCGTTGGCTACACTGTTCGAACACGATATCAATTTCTCGCGAAGATTGCTCATGATAGCTGACGAGATGCCGATCACTTGCGAACAAATTAATTTCGCGACTCGTCAACGTTCCTTCATCGAGCGCATGAAGGACAAAAAAGCTATGTTCTGTATAATATTCAAGCTTCGGGCGTTGTAAGTAATGGAAACAATCTTCAACCGCAAGTGGATGGAAATCAAAAACCTCCATCAATTTTTGCTTCTCTGCGTCTGTCGGTTGATCGAAATCAACGAAATAACGTTTGATACCTGACTCCTGTGTCCGACTTACATCAGCGGTCAAAATGATCGTGTCATTCGCATCGATCAGTATACAACGAATCAACTTTTTCTCCCCCTTTGATTATGTAAGCGTACTATATTTTTTCGCATGCAACAAAAAAGGACTCCTCCGAAGAGAAATCCGTTTTATATAGCAATCAACCATGTTCAATATAAAAGCCGCTCCAATAGACCTGACGATACGTAAACTCTTTTCCACTCTTCGTCGTCACAAGCATTTCATCTTCTGCCATGACGGCAATTTTAATGGGTACTTCACCGTGATCCGTCAAATAATTGAGGATTTCAAGATGCCGATTCAACCAAAGACGACGACGGAACCAACGAAAACGACTGAATGCCGCACTGAAGTGAAGTAAGGCGAGTGCAAGGATAATTAAAGCGAACGGAAGTGGAATATCGAACAACGCAATCAAATATACATCTGCAATCAGCAAGGATAACGAGAGACCCATTTCCGTCATCTCCATGAAAGATGCTTTATAGGTCGCAAAGTAGGTCATCACACGAAATAGGAAGATGACCGTGAGGTACGGTACAAAGTACATTTGAAACACATGGTCCGTGCCGCTGTTGACGAACATGAGCAGTGGCAGGAAGAATAGCAATTTCCAGATTAGGATGGCGGAATAAAATAAAGTATGATCCGTGTAGCGTCTGCGTACGATGGCTTGACTCATATTCATTGCCTTCCCCTCCTTCATGATGGACCGTTTCAAAGTCGATGATGACAGGACATGATGCCTATAAGGGTATGTTTCCGAATTCAGCTGTTTCTAATCGTCTAATTCACAGTTTTTAGAAACTATATATTTAGTATACGTCATCATTCACCAAATGGTTCACTTTCCCCATCATTTCCCATCATTCAATGTGCTACAGATTGGAAACCCGCTCTTGCTAGTCGTCTGGATCTTCTACTGCTACAATAAAAGATATTCCAATTGAACAGAATCGAGTTGAATCTTTCATGTACACCCATATCATCATCGGCGCCGGAATTCTCGGTGCCTCGACAGCCTATCATTTATCAAAGGCTGGTGAACGTGTCTTACTCGTCGACCGAAAGGAACCAGGTCGCGCTTCTCATGCGGCAGCCGGTATCATCTGTCCATGGATGACACAACGGCGAAATAAGGCATGGTACAAATTAGCGAATAACGGGGCTCATTTTTACAAGACATTGATTCCTGAACTCGAAGCATTCGGTGAGACGAGTACGGGTTATCAGCAAGTTGGAACAATCGCCTTACACGAAACGTCAAAAATCGATAAGATGGAGACGATTGCACATAATCGTTTTCCGGAAGCTCCTGCCATCGAGCGCATCGAGCGACTCGATCAAGATCGTGTCAAAACGCTCTTTCCGCTCGTCGAACAAATTGAAGATGCGTTGTTCGTCTCTGGCGGTGCCCGTGTTGATGGACGTGCCTTATGTGCCGCTATGATCCGTGGTGCTGTCGAACATGGAGCCACCGTGATCGAAGGAGACGCTTCTCTGATCGTAGAGGACGGGAGCGTCACGGGAATCAAAGTGGGGTGTGAGGAGTATACGGCAGAACAATTCATTTTAACGGCAGGTGTCTGGTTGAATGATCTTCTCCGCCCGCTTGCGCTTAAAATTGATTTGCATCCGGAGAAGGGACAAATCCTACAACTCGACTTGACGGATTCTACATCAACGACGTGGCCGGTTATCATGGGACAACGCGGATTATATCTGGTCTCAATCCACGAAAAGAAACTGATCGTCGGTTCGACACACGAAAAGCAGACCGACTATGACTTGAAACCGACCGTCAAGGGGATGCATGCTTTATTGAATCGCGCCTTACCTGTCTTACCAAGTTTAGAAGAAACGACGATCGATGAACTGCGTATCGGCTTACGCCCGTATACGAAAAACTCCCTACCGGTGATCGGACCGCTTCAAAATCATCCGAACGTGTTCCTAGCGAATGGACTCGGTGCATCCGGTCTAACGATCGGACCTTATCTCGGTAGCCAATTAGCGAAGCTTGCACGTCATCAAACGCCTGATATCGAATGGACGACTTATGAGCCGACCTACGTCGCTCTCGACTCCTGACCCACTCTATGCTTCATTTTGAAAGGAAGTACACCATTGTCCATGAAACCTAACGTTCCTCTTGAATTATTCGATGCTTTAGATATACGCGTTGGTACGATCCAGTCGATTTCAAATCGCACAGACGGCTTGATTCAGCTTGAACTACAATTCGACGGATTTACACGTTCATTTTCACTCGACTGGGAATCACTGCGACCCGATGTCCATGAATTGCTTGGAAAACAAGCGATTACCGTCCTCAATATACCTGGACGTACGCCTGAAGAGTTCGGTCGGGTGCTTGAGATCGGTCGCTCGGAACAATGGATGCCGATTCTTGTCGTACCGGAACATCCGATTCCGGAAGGCGCACGTGTCGAATAAGGCAGATCATTTAGAAAAACACTCCCTGTGTCGCTTCGTAACGGAAGCTTGCAAGCAGGAGTGTTTTTAGATATGCCATTACATTTTTTCTAAATAATGTACGCTAAATCGTTCATCGTCATCGATCCAGCAATTGACCGGATGAAAACCACTTTTAAGGGCAAGTGTCTCAAACTCTTCTTTACTGTATTTATAGGAGTTTTCCGTATGAATCGTTTCTCCTTGTTTAAACGGAACCGTCACATTTCCAACTTGTACGAGTTGATCGAGTTGACTCCGAAGATGCATTTCGATTCGTCCTTTTTCTTCATTATAAAAAGCATGATGTTCGAATCGCGTTACATCAAATGTTCCCTCAAGCATCTGATTCAAATGCGTCAACATATTCAAATTGAATGTTGCTGTGACGCCGGCTGCATCATTATAAGCTCGTTCAAGAACGTCAACAGACTTTTTCAAATCGACCCCGATCAAGAATCCATCTCCTGTTTCAAGAATTCGTGAGGAATGACGTAAGAAGCGCATCGCTTCCTCAGGTTCAAAGTTTCCGATCGTCGATCCCGGGAAAAAGATGACTCGTTTTTGAGACTCCTCGACCGGTAAAGAAATCGATTGTGAGTAATCCCCACAGACCGCTTTAATATGCAGCGCAGGATACCGTTCCGACAATTGGCGTGCAGATTCCATTAAGAAATCTTTTGAAATATCGATGGGCATATACGTGTCTAAATGTGTAAATGTCTCCAGTAACATTTGGATTTTACGACTGCTTCCACTTCCATATTCAATCAGTGTATGCACATCCCCGATACTTCGTGCGATTTCCGCTCGATGTTGCTCCAAGATGGCGAGTTCTGTTCGTGTCGGATAATATTCCGGTTGTTGCGTAATCTGTTCGAACAGCTGGGATCCGATGTGATCATAAAAATATTTTGCCGGTAAGACCTTTTGTTCTTGCAACAGACCTTCGATGACTTCTAAACGCATGTTTTGTTGCGGCGTATATAAATCGTAACCTATGACTGTTTCCCGCATCACATGTCACCTGCCAATCGGAAGCCGCCAAATAACCAACGTTTATCAGGCGGGAAGAAGTTGCGGTATGTTTCGCGAATATGATCGTCAGGCGTCACGCACGCTCCTCCACGCAGTACCATTTGATTACACATGAATTTCGCGTTGTATTCTCCAAGTGCTCCTTCGAGCGGTTTACTGCCTGGGTATGAACTATAAGCGCTCGACGTCCATTCCCAAACGTTTCCGAACATGCTCGCAAGCGTTGTCTCTGACTCTTCGACGGCTACCGGATGGAAGGTCCCGCTTCCCATCATATTACGCTTCGTGACAGAATCGACTTGGCGAGAAGCCCATTCCCACTCTGCTTCTGTCGGCAACCGTTTCCCTATATAACGACTATAAGCATCCGCCTCATAAAAACTGACGTGACAGACCGGTTCATCGAGACGAAGTGGTTCGACACCATTCATCGTAAAGATCGTCCACTCCCCTGCTTCATCCTTCATCCAATATAACGGTGCTTTCCAGCCTTCTTTTTGAACCGTCGAAAAGCCGTCGGACAACCAGTATTCTGATTTTTCATAGCCCTCTGCTTCAATGAACGCCAAATACTCTCCATTCGTGACAGGACGCGTCGCTAATTCAAACGGATACAGCCACGTTTTATGACGTGGACTCTCGTTGTCGAACGCAAAACCGTCTCCTGTATGACCGATCTCGACGAGTCCTTCCTCGAATTGGATAAAAGATGTTTCCTTGACTGCATTTTCAGGCACATCTGTTGCCCGCGACTTTGACTGATAGGCAGGTAACAACGGATTCGTAAAAAAGTTATTCTTCACGTCCATCAAGATCAATTCCTGATGTTGTTGTTCGTGTTGTAGTCCCATCTCGACTAATGCTTCGATTTTTCGTTGGTCTTCTGGAGTTCGATCTTCCTTCAAGAACTCGATCATTTGTCCATCGACATATGACCGGTAAGCAATGATGTCTTCGACGGTCGGACGTGACAGCATTCCTCGTTGTTGACGAGGTTGATAGGGACCGATCGAGTTATAGTACGAGTTGAATAGATAATTGTACTTCGGATGGAAGACGCGATAGTCTTCACTATATTCCTGTAGTATCATTCGTTCAAAAAACCAGGTCGTATGGGCGATATGCCATTTCGGTGGACTCACGTCGGAACTTGCCTGGATGACGAAATCCTCCGCTTCGAGTGGTTCGATCAAGGCGATTGTTTGATTACGAACAGTGGAAAATTTTTCAATTAAGTACGATGTCGTTTCAAATAGCATGTCAATCACTCCCTATCCAAAATATTCCGAATCTTTTGGTCCATTTGATGTATACCCCTCCTATGGAAGAGTTATGCTAAAGAAACAAAAAAAGTCCGCTCCGTTAAGAGCGAACTGATCACTTTAATATACTTTATCGCCGTTGAAGATCGAGTTCTTGACGACGACGTAGTCGACCGTCCGAATCGCCTGCAATTTATTTCCACCAGCATACGAAATTGCCGATTGTAAATCTTGCTCCATCTCGATCAATGTATCCGCTAGACTTCCTTTATGCTCGACGAACATTTTCTTTCCTTCGACGTTCTTGCGTTCCCCTTTTTGGAACTCAGAAGCAGAACCGAAGTATTCCTTGACGAGCACTCCGTCCACTTCATGTGTCTCACCAGGCGATTCTTCATGCCCTGCGAAGAGTGAACCGATCATGACCATCGACGCACCGAACCGGACTGACTTCGCGATATCGCCATGCGTCCGAATCCCACCATCCGCGATGATCGGTTTACTTGCTGCTTTTGCACACCAACGAAGTGCCGCGAGTTGCCAACCACCTGTACCGAATCCTGTCTTAATCTTCGTGATACACACTTTACCTGGTCCGATCCCGACTTTTGTTGCATCGGCTCCCGCATTCTCAAGTTCACGCACCGCTTCCGGTGTCCCGACGTTACCAGCGATGACGAAACTTGCTGGTAGAAGCGACTTGATGTGGCGAATCATCTGAATGACGGCTTCCGAATGACCGTGCGCGATATCAATCGTGATGTATTCCGGAGTCAGCCCTTCTGCTGCGAGCTGTTCGATCAGCTGATATTCCTCTTCCTTGACACCGACGCTAATTGAAGCGAACAGTTGGCGTTCTTGCATCATACGAACGAATGCCAAACGACGAGCCGGTTCGAATCGATGCATGATATAGAAATAATCGCCTTCCGCTAAGAACAAAGCGATCGATTCATCAATGATCGTTTGCATGTTTGCCGGTACGACTGGAAGCTTGAAACGACGACCACCGAACTCAACTGACGTATCACATTCCGAACGACTACCAACGATTGATTTTGCTGGAATTAATTGAATATCTTCATAATCGAATACTACATCCATGAATAACACCTCTAATTACGAATATTTTTAAATATATTGGCGATAATCATTCGCCCCTTGACTACTATAACGAACTGTCCTCATAGTGTCAAAGAAATTTTCGCATTTTTAAGGTTTTTCAAGAACTTTATTCCGCTATCAGCAATTTAATGTTCGGTTTTTACCGGTTCTTCCGTTGTAAATCTGTCAACCAGTGCTCTTCCCAGTCAAAATAGCTCGTCGCTTCGGATGCTTCAAACACATGATCAGGATAAGGAAGTGCTAGAGGTGGACGCTCCTGTTTTGGGAAATATGCCAGTTGTTTGGATTCCCCATCGACAGCTTCGAGCGTTCCCCCGACTACCTTACACTCGAATACTGTCGCTACGTATTCAACTTCGTTTCCGTCCGGGTACGTCAAACGAAACGCCTCTCCACCGAATGTCGCAATCAGTCGGACCGGTCGGACGAATAGACCCGTTTCTTCATAGACTTCACGAATGACTGCTTGCGCAGGAGATTCTCCCAGTTCGATCGCTCCAGCAGGCAAACTCCAAAACGGACCTCCTGGATCCTGAAAGAGGATATGACCTGCTTCGTTTCGAATGATCGCTGCGACGCATGGTGTAAAAAGACGTTGCGTTCCGACAAGTTGGCGCAGATTAGCATAGTAATCAGAGATTGGCATGTTTTGACTCCTCTCGGTCTTCTTTTAATAGAGCAAACAAAATAAAGTCTTCCCAGGCATCGTTGATGAAGAGATTTTGTTTCGCGATTCCTTCTTGGCGAAACCCAACTTTCTCAAGGACACGGATCGAGCCGATATTCTCTGGCATGACTTCAGCACGGATCCGGTGGAACTGGTGGACATCAAATAAATGATCTACGAATAATCCGACTGCTTGAGCCATATATCCTCGACCAGAAAAGGTGGCATCCAGTTGATAACCGATCATGCATGTCTCGGCTGGTCCACGCTGAACGAACATCGCCGAGACATCCCCAATCAATTGGTCTGTCTCATTTAAAAAGACGCCATACGCATAATAAGCATCTTGGTGCATCAACTCTTGGTGGCGGTAAATTCGTTCTCGTTGTCCTTCGATCGTGTATTGCTCAGGAGACGGTTTGATTGGCATCCAGTACTCAAAGTGATCACGGTTTCGCAAATTCACCTCAAGGACCTCCGCTGCATCCTCTAATGTATAAGGACGAATGTAAACAGGTAACATAATTATTCCTCCTCTTCCATCAATATCTTTAGTTCAAGAAGTTTGGGTGTTTCATAATTCATCCGGCGGGAATCTACATAATAGTTTCATTACATTACTGTGACAGCATACTATAGAGAAAACTGTCGAAGAAGGAGTGACTTATGTATTCAGACACTGATTTGCTCAATCAAATCAAACAACGCGATTCCGTCGCGTTAGAACGATTATACGATCGTTACGAAAAAACACTCTTTCTTCTATTCCGTCGCACGCAAGTCGAGGAAGCACTCATTCATGCCGCGATGACTCAGTTATTCCGCACTGTTTGGGAGCAACCGACACGTTATCCGAACTTTCAAGGATTCATTCTGCATACATTACGACAACTCAGTAGCAAAAGAGAACATATCCCGACTCGCTGAAAGAATCAGTTATATTCTTTCGACATGAGTAGAATGAACCCTTTAATTGCATGATTTATTCAGAGAAGAACAGCTTCGTTTGTTCTTTTTTTGTTTTGTCCTTTCTTTTTTGTTTGAGGCATGCTATATTATTAAGTAATTATTGTTGTTCGGTGGAGATACGAAGTGTTTCACTTTATATTCGATGAAATTGATCACGGTAGTAATAATCAGTGTGCCAGTCACACGCAGGAGGCAATACACATGGAACAAGGTAAAGTAAAATGGTTTAACGCAGAAAAAGGATTCGGCTTCATCGAGCGCGAAAGCGGAGACGACGTATTCGTACACTTCTCAGCAATCCAATCTGAAGGTTTCAAATCACTTGACGAAGGTCAAGAGGTTTCTTTCGAAGTTGAAGAAGGTCAACGTGGACCACAAGCAACTAACGTTGTAAAACTTTAATTTCTTTTAGACCCTGCTCACGCAGGGTCTTTTTTTGTATTTATATATGCTACACTAGCGATTCAGGAAGAAAGGAGATGTAATATGACACTTGAACAAACGATGCAACACCTTCAAGATGCTATGCTAAAAGGCGACCTAACACAAGTCTCGCATCTATTATCTCCCGAATTTACGTTCATCGATGCATTAGGGCGGTCATTTGATGCCGAGACCTACCTCGATCATTACGTGGATCCTGCAAACATCCGCTGGTTATCCCGAACTGATGATTTTTCATACATTGATCATTTCGAAGATACGGCAATCCAGTATAGTTTGACAGAAGACCGATTTGAATACGGGACAACTCAATACGTTGGTCGTTTCCGGATCGTATCCATCTATCGTGCTACGTCAGATGGTTGGAAATGGCACTTTGGTCAATTGACATCTCTTGATCCGTCGTAACGGATTCAAGGGATGTTTTTGTTTTCATTTTCCATTCATCGTCAGTTGGAATTGCTTCTCATTTTTCATTCCGTTACACTTGAGTGGTACATATTTTCTGAAAATTCAAGAAGGAGTGTTCCTCATGACGGTTTATAACTTTTCTGCCGGTCCAGCAGTCCTTCCTGCCCCGGTCCTATTGAAGGCTCAATCCGAGCTACTCGATTATGAAAATTCAGGACAATCCGTTTTTGAAATGAGTCATCGTTCGCCAATCTTTGAATCGATTCGAGAGGCAGCTGAACAATCCTTACGGAGACTGATGTCGATTCCCGATTCGTACTCCGTATTGTTTCTTCAAGGAGGAGCTACACTTCAGTTCGCGATGTTACCGCAAAATCTGGCGACGAAGACCGGACGGATTGATTTCATCGATACCGGCGGCTGGTCGACGAAGGCGATTGCAGATGCCAAACTGTACGCCACGGTCAACGTGCTCGCCTCTTCCGCTGATCACGGGTATCGCTTCATTCCAGAAGGTCCGTTCACGTCAACAGCCGACTATTTGCACATCACTTGGAACAATACCCTCGAAGGGACGACTTATCAGACACCGCCTCATGTCGATGTGCCACTCGTCGCTGATGTCTCGTCATCGATTTTGTCTGAACCATTGCCAATCGAGTCATTCGATGTGTTGTATGCTGGTGCTCAAAAAAACCTTGGTGTCGCTGGTTTAACGGTCGTCATCGTGAAGAACGAGTTGCTTGATCGTGTTCCTGACACGATCGGTGCCTACTTACGGTATGACATCCATGCCAAACAGCGATCTCTTTATAACACGCCACCGACGTTTAGTCTTTATATGACGAAATTAGTGCTCGATTGGATTGAAGAGACGGGACTCGAGACGATCGCGGCACGAAACGTCTCACAAGCGCGCATGTTATATGAAGCAATTGATCAATCCGATCTATTTCATAACCATGTAGCCGTCAAGGATCGAAGCCGGATGAACATTCCATTCTCGACTGGAAGCGAATCGGAAGACGCTGCTTTCTTGAACTTCGCTGCGCGTCACGATTTGATCAATCTTGCCGGTCACCGCTCGATTGGTGGAATGCGCGCGAGTCTTTACAATGCGATGCCGACCGAAGGGGTTACGGCACTGCTTCATATCATGCACCGTTTTGAACAGGGGGAACGTTAAATGTATCAAGTCCAACTATGGAATGATCTATCTGACAAAGGATTAAAACGATTTACAGACGACTATCACGTCCAGCGGGAAACGGAGCAACCAGACGCCTTTCTCGTCCGCAGCAAGGATTTGCATGACATGCGCTTTCCAGATAGTCTCAAAGCCGTCGCCCGAGCTGGCGTCGGTGTCAATACGATTCCACTCGATCAACTCGCGAACCGCGGGATTCCCGTCTTTTCGACACCAGGTGCCAATGCGAATGCCGTCAAGGAACTTGTCATCGGTAGTTTGTTCCTGACGGCGCGAAAACTCGTACCGAGTCTGCTTTGGACGAATAACTTACGCGGACCGGATATTCCAGAGCGGATCGAAGCGAACAAAAAACAATTCGTCGGAACGGAGTTACTCGGGAAACGAATCGGGATCGTCGGACTTGGGGCGATCGGGGCAAACTTAGCCAACACCCTTCACGAGCTCGGCATGACCGTCACAGGCTATGATCCACATATGTCCGTTGAGTCCGCTTGGCGCGTCTCGAATCAGATTCAGCGGGCAACACAGCTCGAGGATCTCCTCGCGACAAGCGACTACATCACGTTGCATCTCCCGCTCGTTGATGCGACGACGGGTTTACTCGATGCGTCACTCTTTTCAAAAATGAAACACGGCGCGACCCTACTCAACTTCTCGCGTGGTGAACTCGTCGATGAACAAGCGCTAGCCGAAGTGCTCAGGTCCGGTCGCCTGGCGAATTATGTGACGGATTTCCCGAACGCCTTCATCTTGTCCCTCCCCCGGGTCATTGCTTTACCACATATCGGGGCATCAACAAGTGAAGCGGAGGAAAACTGTGCCATCATGGCGGTCGATCAACTGCGTCTGTTCCTTGAGACAGGAAACATCCGCAATGCGGTCAATTTCCCAGCCGTCGAGTTACCGTTCACTGGAAAACGACGAATTACGATTGCTCACCACAACATTCCGAACATGGTCGGTCAAATCGCCTCCGTGTTAGCGCAAGAGTCGATCAATATCGCGAATATGATCAATGGTAGTAAAGATGCGATTGCCTATACGATCATCGATATCGATAACCATGCGGACGAGATGATTTCGCTCGACCGACTGAATCAGATTCCTGGCGTCTTGAAAACACGCCTACTCTAAAGGAGTGAACCCCATGCCAACTTTCGAACCTTTTGCGGCGTTACGACCGGACTCAAAATATGCGGCAGAATTTGCCGCCTTACCGTATGATGTTTATTCGCGCGAAGAAGCACGTTCCGAGATCCGACGTCATCCGCTGTCTTTTTTACGGATTGATAAAGCAGAAGCTACTCTTCCGTCATTAATCGCTGAAGATGACCCACGCGTTTATCAGCAAGCAGCGCTTGCCTTCGAAGAGAGTCAAACAAACGGCATCTTACAGCTCGATGCAGACGAGACGTATTACATTTATCAATTGTCAGATGGAACACATACGCAATCCGGTTTCGTCGGATGTGTTGCCGTCAGTGATTATGAGACGAATCAAATTCGTAAACATGAGTTCACACGTCCTGATAAAGAGCGCGACCGTGTCCGACACGTCGAACAGTTACAAGCACATACGGGTCCGATTTTACTTGCGCATCAAACCGATGCACAACTCGAAGCAATCGTCACGACGATTACTGCTGGCGATCCCCTATATGATTTCACCGTCGATGGAGTGACGCATCGAATTTATAAAATCACCGATCGCAATCATCTATTGACGATCGGGAGCCAGTTCGCCCGTCACGATGCTCTCTATATCGCTGATGGTCATCATCGTGCTGCAGCAGCAGCCATCGCTGCCAGTCGGACGGACGAGGAGGAAGCACAACGTTTTCTTGGCGTCTCCTTCCCGCAGGATCAATTACGGATTCTCGGTTACCATCGGGTCGTTGAAGATTTGTACGGTCAATCCGTCGTTGATTTCCTTGAGCGATTAGCCCATCACTTTACGATCACAAAAGGACGTGCCGAACAAACGAAGCCTCACCAAATCGAGATGTATCTCAACCGGCAATGGTATACCCTTTCGTACGATTCTGAACGAACAGGGACGAAAGCGAATCTCGACGTCTCGATTTTACAAGAAGAGTTGTTGACACCGTTACTCGGTATCGAGGATCCACGGACGGACGCACGGATCCAGTTCGTCGGTGGTCATAAGGGGTATGCCGGCCTTGAGCAAATCGTGGACTCTGGACATGCCGCTGTCGCTTTTCACTTGCATCCGACTTCGATCGAAGATTTAATGGCTGTGGCTGATGCGGGAGAAGTGATGCCGCCGAAGTCGACTTGGTTCGAACCGAAGCTTCGGAGCGGTTTACTGATCCATCCGTTTGATTCATAATGCACACGCACTAAAAAAGCAAGTCGCGGATTCGATATCCACGACTTGCTTTTTCTTATACGTGTCGCAAAAGAAGAGCTGACACAGCTTCTACTTGAATAGTTCCCGACAACGTCGTTGTGTCTAAAAGACTTTCATACGTTCCTTCAAGCGAAAGAGATTGTGCCTCTTCACTTACATTGACCACGAGCAAGTAAACCTGTTCGCCCTGACGTCGCTCGACGACAAATGTCTGTTTTGTATCATCAATCCTTTGGAAATGATACGTTCCGGCATTTGCTAAAACCGGATGCTGTTTTCGAAGAGCAACCAACTGTGCAACGTGATCGAACAACTCACGGTTCTGCTTCGTCTCATCCCATTCCATACACGCACGGTTTGCCGGGTCTTGCCCCCCAGTCATTCCAATTTCATCGCCATAATAGATGACGGGTGAACCCGGAAACGTCAACAGTGTAGTGAAGAGTAACTTCATTCGATCGATATTCCCTTTCGCACGCGTTAGAGCACGCGGCGTATCATGCGAGTCAATCAAATTGAACATGACTTCGTTGACATTTTGAGAATGCCAGTTTAAATTCCGGATGACTGCATGTGAGAAATCACGAACGCTCGTCTCGCCCGTCGCAAAACAAGTCAAAAAGCTCTCTGTCAAACCGTAATTCATGACGGCATCAAATTGATCGCCGAGGAGCCATGGTTGCGAATCCGTCCAGCATTCGCCGACGATATAACATGTTCCGTTCGCAGCCCGGACTTCCATTCTAAACTCACGCCAAAACGCATGATCGACTTCACTAGCGACATCCAGACGCCAGCCGTCAATTCCGAATTCCTCGACCCAGTAACGTCCGACGTGAAGCAAATAGTCTTTGACGTCCGGATGGGCAGTATTCAACTTCGGCATGTTTCGTTCAAATGCAAACACTTCATAGTTTGGAATCGATGGATCGACCGGGAAGGAATCAATCGTAAACCAGTTGGCGTATTTTGAGTCTTGTCCCTTTTCTAAGACATCTTGAAATGCTGGGTGCTCTTCACTAATATGATTAAAGACGGCATCGAGTAATACGCGGATACCGTTCTCATGTAGCACATCGATCATCTTGCGGAACGTTTTCTCGTCACCGAACGCAGGATCAAGCTTCAAGTAATCAAGCGTATCGTATTTATGATTGGATGGTGCCTCAAAGACTGGGCAGAAGTAGACACCCGTGACGCCGAGACGTTGTAAATGATCGACGTGATCAATGACCCCTTGAAAATCTCCACCGAAGAAATTCTGAAAAGCCGGTGCTTCACTTCCCCACTCCTTCGTTCCCGCTGGATCATTCGTCGTGTCGCCATTCGCAAATCGTTCCGGGAAAATTTGATACCAGACCGTATCCTTCACCCAATCCGGTGTATCAAAGACATCCGTCGCATGAACATATGGCACAGAAAAATAATAGCCTGGATGATCGAGTGGTGCTTCGTCATACCAGCCACGCTCGGTTAAAACGGCTATCTTATCGCCATGAACCTCAAACCCATACCGTACCCGCTTCCGTTCTGGACGGATTGCAATGAACCAATAGTCATACGTCGCATCACTTCCATTGTGTTGCATCGGCGTCCGTTTCACTTTCCATGATTTTTCTTTCTCCGGATCAAAATTCCAATCTCGGTCTTCTTCTTTTTCCGCTTCCCATTCATACGGATCACCATATATCAATTCAACTTTTTCAATATCGCCTTTAGCCGTCATAAGTCGGACATGGACGGTTTCTTGATCATAGGCATAAACGAACGGTGATAATGCGCGATGAACTACTCCAGCCTGATTCAAATTCTGCCACTCTCCCTTAAATTGATATTTCTCTATCGGTAAAGTTCCTTTCTTCCGCATCGCTTAAACGTATTTAGTAGAAATTCAACTGTTCCACCGACATTTTAGTTCAGTCTGTCAGGTAGTTTAAGGTATACTGATAACGCATAGGAAATCAGGGATTTCTGATATTACGGAAAGAGAGTGGATACGAAATGGGTCGTAAATGGAACAACATCAAGGAAAAAAAAGCATCAAAAGACAAAAATACGAGTCGGATCTACGCAAAGTTCGGTCGTGAGATTTATGTAGCGGCTAAACAAGGTGAACCCGATCCAGAATCAAACCAAGCATTAAAGGTCGTTCTCGAACGAGCGAAAACATACAACGTGCCACGTGCCATCGTCGATCGGGCGATTGAAAAAGCAAAAGGTGGAGCGGAAGAAAACTACGACGTCTTGCGTTATGAAGGATTCGGTCCAAGCGGTTCAATGGTCATCGTCGAAACGTTGACGAACAACGTTAACCGGACGGCTTCTGACGTTCGTGCTGCATTCGGAAAAAATGGTGGAAACATGGGCGTGAGCGGATCCGTCGCTTATATGTTCGATGCGACGGCAATCTTTGCCTTTGAAGGTAAAACTGCAGATGACGTTCTCGAATTGATGATGGAAGCGGATATTGATGTGCGCGATATCCTCGAAGAAGACGAATCTGTCATCATCTACGCTGAGCCGGAACAATTCCATGCTGTACAAGAAGCGTTGAAAGCTGCAGGCATTACTGAGTTCTCACTTGCCGAACTGGTCATGCTCGCCCAAAACGAAGTCGCGTTGTCTGAAGACGACGTCGCACAATTCGAGAAAATGATCGATGCACTGGAAGATCTTGAGGATGTGCAACAGGTCTACCATAACGTAGAGTTATAATCAAAAAGACAAGAGGATGGTCACGACCATCCTCTTGTCTTTTTGATTATACAGTTTCTGTATCGGCTAACGCCCGCAATCGGTTACGCACCGTCTGTCATCATCATAAAGTATGAAACGCGTTTCATAACAAGATTAAAAAAGATTCATTTTTGATGTTTATTTCTTCAATTTAATGGGAAAAGTAATATTCGGAGTTGATTATAACTTATCTTGTTTTGGAAGAAATAAAGGGAGGAACGAACGATGACATATTCTTTGATTGAAACATTCAAACACATCGTAAGCGAGGCAACTAGCTTTAAGCGCGTTGATTTCGGGGGTTACGATATTTATATGCAGACGACAGATGGACGAACGATTACGGCACACATCCGCTATGATGGTGGTGGTACGGACTTCAATGAAGCTTATTTAATGCTTGAATCGAGTACTGGTCAACGTCGCACAGCGACCTTAACGCTTTATCAATTCGAACATCTCTCTTCTTATACTGCACATAGTGAACGGACACGTGCCCTAGTCACAACAAGTGCTTAATGACCATAAAACACGCCTCTCATTCGAGAGACGTGCTTTTTTAATTTTCTTCTCGCTCGAGGCGTTCGAGTTCTGCGTGCGTTTGTGGGAATCCATTCGCTTGCCAATCTGCCCGATGAATGGAATCAAGTTGTGTCAGCCCGACTTCAGCCGGATCGCGTTTCGCGTCGACACTTGGACGATGATCAATATCGTCTGAAGTTGTTTTTCGTTGTTGGTATTGTTGATAGGCGATTGTCGCAATCGCCGCTAGACCACCTAAAATGACACCTGTCTTGAATGTTGCTCGCATGAAAGTTCCCCCTCTATGGTCATTAGTTGTGCTCTAGGTAGATGTACCCGAGTTACTTGAATTTGAATCATTCTTCTCATGGATCAACGTGTTATTTGAAAAAAATCAAAAAAAATTTCAGCCTATTTCTGCCGTGTTCCTACATATTTAATAATCAAGAGAGAAAATGGCTCTATCCCTTATGCTTCAACGCTTCACGTCATGCAAGAAGGAAAAAAGTACGCTATACTTGATTCAGAAACATCTTCGACGAACAAAATGAATCGTGTCTTCTACTGGACAGTTCCGAGCTTCAACAGCTTGCGTTCGCGTCCCTTTTTCATTTTTGGTCGTCGATGTCACAAAGGAGGGAATTTCGTGTCCGTGATGCACGGGGCTATTTTACTGCCCATATTGATCAGTCTTTTCATTCCGCTTCTAGCGAAACGCCTTCCGAACATTCATACCGGTTGGTTTGTACTTGTCGTACCTGTACTGCTCGTTTCGTATTTCAGCCGCTTTCTCGCTGGTACGATGTCAGGTGAGACCTTTACGGCACGCATGCCGTGGATACCATCGCTCGGTATCGATTTCGTCACGTATCTCGACGGACTCGGCTTATTGTTCGCACTATTGATCACAGGAATCGGCTCACTCGTCGTTCTTTATTCGATTTTTTATTTAGATGCGAAAAAAGAATCACTCGGAACATTTTATGTTTATCTGTTGATGTTCATGACCGCCATGCTTGGCGTCGTGCTGTCAGATAACATGATCGTCCTCTATCTGTTCTGGGAATTAACGTCGATTTCGTCGTTCTTATTGATCGCCTATTGGTACGAGCGGGAACGTTCTCGTTACGGCGCTCAAAAATCGATGCTGATCACCGTCTTCGGTGGACTAGCGATACTTGGTGGAATCGCGATTCTCTCAACACTCAGTGGATCGTTAAGTATTCGTGAGACCTATGCGTCGCTTGAATCGATTCAAGGTGAACCCTTCTTTTCGGTCGCCCTCGTTTTATTCTTGCTAGCTGCCTTCACGAAATCGGCTCAATTTCCGTTCCACATCTGGTTACCGGATGCGATGGAAGCACCGACCCCTGTCAGCGCCTACTTGCACTCGGCAACGATGGTCAAGGCAGGGTTGTATCTTGTCGCTCGTTTCAGTCCGATTTTTGCGGATGAGTCGCTCTGGTTCTATCTCGTCTCATCTGTCGGAATATTCACCTTATTCTGGGGTTCACTCAATGCGGTGAAACAACATGATTTGAAAGGAATCCTTGCTTACTCGACGATTTCTCAGCTTGGATTGATCATGTCCTTGCTCGGACTCGGAGCAGCCGCCTTGCACGTCGACGCGTTAGATGACGGATTATATACGATTGCGACAGTCGCTGCGATCTTCCACCTGATCAACCACGCGACGTTTAAAGGCAGTCTCTTCATGATGGCGGGAATCGTCGATCACGAGACTGGTACTCGCGACATTCGGAATCTCGGTGGTCTTGCGCAACTCATGCCGATTTCGATGACGATTGCGATGATCGGGACCCTTTCGATGGCGGGGATTCCACCATTCAATGGTTTCTTAAGTAAAGAGATGTTCTTGACAGGTGTACTTCAAGTTTCAGGATCTGACTTGTTCCACTTACCGTCTTACGGTTGGATTATTCCTGTACTCGCCGTCGTCGGAAGTATCTTTACATTCGTCTATAGCATCTTGATCGTCCGCAGAACGTTCTTCGGTAAGCGTCAAGACGACAAGTTACCGAAAGCACCACACGAGGCACCGATTGGCATGTTGATTCCACCTCTCGTCCTCGTCTCGCTCGTCGTCATCATCGGACTCTTCCCGAATATATTATCGGATACGTTGATTCGACCGGCAGTCGAAGCAATCTTACCGCAAGTCGTTGATGCCGGTGGCAAGATTGATGTGCATATTACGATGTGGCATGGATTCAAACCAGAATTTTTCCTGACGTTACTCATCTTTACAGTCGGGTTCATCTTGTATAAGACACTGCCGCGCTGGCAATCGCTCTATAACCGGATGCCTCGTGCCATCTCCTTGAATCATCAATATGACGCTTTGTTACGCCGTGGTGAACAGACCTCGACAAAGATCCATGATACGGTCATGACCGGATACATGCGGTCGTATCTCGTCTACATCTTCGGATTCATCGTCATCTTGATCTTGACGGCATTATACGGGTTTGATGCCTTCCGCTTCGCGGTTGATCCAATCAGCTCGATTGACGCGTATGAGATCATCCTTGCACTCGTTCTCGTTTCGAGTGCCCTCTCGATCACCTTTGCGCGTTCACGACTGACATCGATCATCTTGCTCGGTGTGACAGGTTATACGGTCGCTCTGTTCTTCGTCTTGTTCCGAGCGCCAGACCTTGCCTTGACGCAACTCGTCATCGAGACAGTATCGGTCGCTCTGTTCCTGCTCGTTTTCTATCGTTTACCGGAAATCAGCCGGAAAGAAGAGCGCATTCCGTTCAAGCTCGGCAATGCCTTGATTTCGGCACTCGTCGGACTGACGGTGACACTCGTCGCACTTGCTTCTCTCAGCCAACGGTCGTTTACTTCAATCGCCAAATATTACATCGATAATGTCGCTGATCTTGCCGCTGGCGGTAATATGGTCAACGTCATTCTCGTCGACTTCCGTGGCTTCGATACGTTGTTTGAGATTGCCGTTCTCGCACTTGCCGGAATCGGAATTTACACGATGATTAAATTCAGACGAACAGGAGGGATGGATAAATGAAAAAGCAGACAAAAAAGCATACGAATGACGTCATCTTAGAGTCCGCGACTTCCTTTATCACGTTCATCATCTTCCTGTTTGCTGTCTACTTGTTCTTTGCTGGACACTATACGCCAGGTGGCGGTTTCATTGGTGGTCTTGTGACGGCGTCTGCTCTTGTCTTGATCTTACTTGCTTACGACATCAAGACGTTACGCCGGATTTTGCCATTCGACTACAAATGGATCACGGCTCTTGGCATGTTGATTGCCGTACTGACGGCTTCAGGAGCGCTTGTCTTTAACGTCCCGTTCTTCACACATGCACATGACTATTTCAACCTACCGTTATTCGGTAAGACATCACTTCATACAGCGATGTTGTTTGATCTTGGTGTTTATCTTGTCGTCGTCGGTGTGACGATGACGATTATTCAAACGATTGGGGAGAGTGATTAATATGGAAATCATCATGGCGATCGCCGCAGGCATCCTGACGATGTGTGCCATTTATCTCATTCTTTCGAAAAGTATTCTTCGTATTATCATCGGAACAGGGTTGCTCAGCCACGCTGCCCATCTGCTCGTCATGACGATGGGGGGATTAAAACGAGGCGCGGCTCCGGTCTTAAAGGACGGCGTGACTTCCTATACGGATCCACTACCGCAAGCACTCGTCTTGACCGCCATCGTCATCAGCTTTGGTGTCACTGCCTTTTTCTTGGTACTTGCTTATCGTGCCTATCAAGAACTCGGAACCGATAATATCGAAGAGATGAAAGGAACCGATTCGAATGATTAACTTACCGCTACTACCAATCATCATCCCTTTGTTGACGGGTGTCCTCTTGATGTTTTTCCCGCGACACCTCAAAGGACAACGAATCGTTTCCCTCTTTTCGACGATTTTGACTGTCTGTGCCTCCATCTATCTCGTGCTGACTGTCCGGTCGAACGGCATCTTAACAGTCACACTCGGTAGCTGGCCAGCACCTTTTGGTATCACGCTTGTCTCTGACATGCTATCCGCTTTACTCGTCACGACGACAAGCATTCTTGTTCTTTGTATCATCTGGTATGCCATTGTCTACTTGAGCGTTTCCTATCAACGATACTACTATTTCATTGCCGTCCAATTCTTGCTCGTTGGTGTCAATGGTGCCTTTACGACAGGTGATATCTTTAACATGTTCGTCTTCTTCGAAGTCTTCCTGATTTCGTCTTATGTCTTGATCGTTCTTGGCGGGAAACCGGCACAATTACGAGAATCGCTGAAGTATCTCTTGATCAACGTCATCTCGTCCGCATTATTCGTCATGACGGTTGCCTTCTTGTACGGGATCATTGGATCGCTCAGCATGGCGGATATCAGTCAAAAGATTTCAGAGGTCGGACAGCCGGCAATCCTAAACGTCATCGCCTTGTTATTCCTGATCGTCTTCGGATTAAAAGGTGCGATCTTCCCGCTCTACTTCTGGTTACCTGGTTCTTATCAAGTACCGCCGACGCCTGTTCTTGCTCTGTTCGGTGCCTTGCTGACGAAGGTCGGGGTCTACGGGATTTTACGGACGTATAGTTTGTTCTTCTCAAATGAGATTGGAACGATTCATCAAATCTTAAGTATCCTTGCTCTCAGTACGATCGTCATCGGGGTGATCGGTGCGCTTGCGACACGGGATGCGAAGCAAATCATCATCTACAACATCATCGTCGCAGTCGGGGTCATCTTGTACGGGGTTTCCCTCATGACACCGCAAGCACTAGAAGGTGCGATTTTCTACCTTCTTCATGATATGTTGATCAAAGCCGCTTTATTCCTTCTCGTAGGGATCATGGTCGGAATTGCCGGCTCGAGTAAACTGAAAGATATGGGAGGGATGATCAAAACCTATCCTGTACTAGGTTGGACGTTCTTCATCGCGGCGTTATCACTTGCCGGGATTCCACCGCTCAGCGGGTTCATTGGGAAATTCCTGATTGTTCGTGGTGGTATTGAAGCTGGTGAGTTGATTGGACCGATCATCGTCTTACTATCAAGTCTGCTCGTCTTGTATTCCGTCGTTCAATTGTTCATGCGTGCTTTTTGGGGAACACCGAAGACCTACTCGGGTGATAAACAAGCGCTTGTTCCCAAGCTGCTAGTTCCTACGATTGTCTTAGTTGCGCTCAGCGTTCTCTATGGAGTAGGTGCTGAGGCGATGCGTCCACTGATTCAACAAGCCGTCGAACCGTTGACGAATCCAACGCTCTATATCGATGCCGTACTAAAAGGAGGTCGTTAATTCATGGCATTTCAAGTCTTGCTCAACTTATTTCTTGCATTCTTGTGGATGTTTCTCTCAAACAATTTCTCGGCCTCCGGTTTCGTCATCGGTTACGCGCTAGGGCTGATTGCGATGTTCGCTTTCCGTCGCGGCTTCAAAGGTCGCTTTTATCTCGGACCTGTCGTCGCACTCGTCCTATTGTTTTTCCGCTTTCTCTACGAGCTTGTCGTCGCGAACATCGATGTCTTGAAAATCATTTTAAAGCCGAAGTTAGATATTCAACCTGGTATTTTCGCCTATGAGACCGAACTCGATCAACCGTGGCAAATCACGTTGCTGTCAATGCTGATCACGCTGACACCGGGAACGCTTGTCGTTGATATCTCGGATGATAATAAGACACTCTACATTCATGCACTCCACATGCCAGAGGTCGATGAAGCGGTCGCTTCGATTCGTGATAGTTTTGAGAAAGCCATTCTGGAGGTGAGTCGGTGATGTTCGATATTTTAATCTATATCGCACTCGGGGGTGTCTTTCTCTCGATGCTTGGTCTGTTTTACCGGGTCATCAAAGGACCAAGTGTTGCGGATCGTGTCATCGCGCTTGATTCAATTGGTATCAGCTTGATTTCAATCGTTGGACTTGTCTCGATCATCTTACGGACGAGCGACTACCTCGAAGTCATCCTGTTGATTGGTATACTCGCCTTCATCGGTACAGTTGCCTTTTCAAAATATATCGAGAAAGGAGAGATCATCGAACGTGATCGCAACCAATGAATTGATCGTCGCGGTCTTCGCCTTGCTCGGTATGGGATTTAGTCTCGTCACCGCGCTTGGTCTGATCCGCTTACCGGATGTCTATACGCGTGCTCACGCTGCATCTAAAAGCGCGACATTAGGTGTCATGTCGATTTTAATCGGCGTCATCATCTATTTCGTCACTGAAGATGGATTCTTCTCCTCTCGTGTCGTTCTCGGCATCCTGTTCGTGCTCATCACAGCACCGATTGGAGGACATCTGATCGCTCGTGCTGCATATTACAGCAATGTTCCGTTGTGGAAATCGTCTGTTCGTGACGACTTGTCCCAGAATAAAGAACATGTGGAACCAAAGAAACGCCAAGATGACGTATAAGTATCGATATGACAAAACCCTCGCTTCCATTCACGGAAACGAGGGTTTTTTGATTAGGAACGCTGTAAAGATGAGGCAGCAAACAAGAGCGCCAACTCATCACGATTATCTAACAATTCTTCTAATGTATGCTGTTCCAGTTCCCGGATAAAAGCTCGAAGCGCTCGTCCGAGCACACTTTTTAGACGGCATCCTGGTTCGATGACACAATGACCGTTGCTCCCAAAACACTCGACGATATCCATCGGTTCCATTTCCCGAACGACTTTCCCGATGTTGATGTCTTTTGGATCACGAATCAAACGGAGTCCACCTGACCGACCTCTTGTTGATTCGACATAGCCAAGTTTCGCTAATTGTTGTGTCACCTTCATTAAATGGTTGGATGAGATGCCATAATGATTTGCAATCTGCGGCATTGGTGTGATGACATCCCGGTGCACCCCGAGATACATCAACACACGTAGTCCATAATCCGTATACTGTGTAATTCTCACGATCCTCACTCCATTCCTTCCCAAAACTGCACTGTTATCGTACCATGAAATACGAAACTGACTACATTGTTTTGTCTTATGATTCGAAATTCTGATAAACCTCTATTAGGTTTACGTATGGAATGAAATATTGGATTTAAAATACGAGTTTTAAAAACAAAAAAACTATTTCTTCTTTCCTGTTCGAAAGAAGAAATAGTCCTGTGTCGTCCTTACTTTATTTTTTGTATAGTCCTTTCACGACATCATTAAAACGGTCGGCATAGTTCGTGAAGACTCCTGTGACACCATAGTCGAGCATACGAACCATATCCGCTTTTTCATTCACAGTATACGGGTGAAGTAACAAATCATGAGTCCGAATCGCTGAGACGTTTTCACGTGTCAATGCTTTGTAGGAAGGACCAACACCGACTGCATACTGACGGATTGCGGTTAATCGATCATCCGTCAAAGCCTTGACTTCATTTGCTTCCATCAACTGAACCAGTGGAACGTGCGGGTCGATGGCTCTGACTTTTTGAAGACTCGCTTCACTAAACGACTGAATCAAGACTTGTCCTGGTTTGACCTTGTTACTCGACAATCCGTTCTGCTTTAGTACGTCGAGCAATTTCTGTTCCATTCCGGGATACACTTCCGGTGATTTCGTCTCGATATAGTAATTCGCATGCTTCCCATACTTACTCAAGACTTCTTGAAGCGTCGGTACTTTCAGACCGACATATGACTTTTTCGCAAGCGTCGGGTTCGCTTCATTAAACCAACTACCAGCATCAAGTTTCTTGATTTCAGAAAGCGTTTTATCTTTGACGGCACCTGTTCCGTTCGTCGTCCGATCAATCGTTTCATCGTGCATCGCAATCAATTGACCGTCTTTCGTCATCTGTAAATCAATTTCGATGTAATCTGCTTTGAATGTCTTATGTCCCATTTCATAAGCTGGCATCGTATGCTCTGGCGCGTACCCTGAAGCTCCACGGTGAGCAACATTGATGATTCGATTTGGATCAAGTAACGATTTGCCTTTTGATTGTGCGCTGACATCTTCTGTCGGAAGCCCTGTGCTTAATACGGCTCCTGCTACCATCGTCAATCCAAATTGTTTCAACATAATTAATTCCCCCTTGAAATATTCTTACAACACTTATCCTATATCGTTTGTATGAAGCTGATATAGAGAAGACGTAAATGTCGTTTCGTGATTTGATGACAAAATGATATCAACAAAAAAAAGACCCGCATCTAAAACGGGTCTTTTTATGATTACGCTTCGAAAATCAATGACTCTGGATCTTCAAGGAGATCTTTAATGTGCTTCAAGAACGTAACGGCTTCTTTTCCATCAACGATTCGGTGATCATAAGAGAGTGCGACATACATCATCGGACGGTTTTCCATGCGTTCAGCATCAATCGCTACAGGGCGCAAGTTGATTGCGTGCATTCCGAGAATCGCGACTTGTGGACCGTTTAAGATCGGTGTCGACATGAGTGAACCGAACGTACCACCATTCGTGATCGTGAACGTACCACCCGTCAAATCAGATAGACCGAGTTTATTATCACGCGCCTTGACCGCTAGTTGAATGATGTCTTTTTCAATCTCAGCGAAGTTCTTCTTATCCGCATCACGAACGACCGGAACGACGAGACCGTCTGGTGCTGAAACGGCAATACCGATATCATAGAATTTTTTGAGGACGATTTCATCGCCTTGAATCTCAGCATTCAAGTATGGCATCTTTTTAAGTGCTGCGACTGCTGCTTTCGTAAAGAATGACATGAAGCCGAGCTTGACTTCGTTTTCCTTCACGAATTTCTCTTGGCGACGTTTACGCAGTGCCATGACCGCTGACATATCGATCTCATTGAATGTCGTCAACATCGCTGCCGTTTGTTGAACTTCAACGAGTCGGTTAGCGATTGTCTTACGACGGCGTGACATCTTGATTCGCTCTTCCGGTTTCCCAGGAGCGGCTGCTGGTGCTGGTGCCGGTGTAGCAGGTTTCGTAGGAGCCGGTTTTGCTTGCTCACGTGGTGCTACTTCAAACGTCGCGACGTCTTGCACGCGAATCCGACCGAGCGGATCTTGCGTTGCCACTTGTGCTAAATCAATTCCTTTTTCACGAGCCAGTTTACGGGCAGCAGGTGAAGCAATCGGACGATCCGCAACAGATGTACTTTCAGTCGCTGCTGCAGCCACCGGTTGTTCCGCTTTTTCTTCTGCTTTTGGTGTCTCTTTTGGAGTTTCTTGTACTGTTTCTGCCGCAGCCGGTTTTGGAGCCTCGCCACCAGCAGAGATGACAGCAATCGTTTCCCCGACGCGGACTGTATCTCCTTCAGCAGCCATCACCTCCGTCAACGTACCAGCTTCATCTGACGGCACTTCGATGTTGACCTTATCTGTCTCGAGCTCAACGATGGCTTCCCCTTTTTCCACGTGATCACCTGGTTGTTTTAACCAAGACGCCACCGTTCCTTCTGTAATTGATTCGGCAAGTTCTGGTACTTTGATTTCCATCGTATTCTCCCCCTATGACTCGATTCTATCTTAAGTTATGATGTGTGATTTGATACGTGTGATGGTGCTGTTGGAATAGAAGCAGTCGCTGTGAGTGCATCATTGATGATACGTGCCTGCTCTACTTTATGACCTGACGGGTCACCTTCTGCTGTACTGGAACGACGACGACGACCGATGTAACGGACCGTTTGGATACCGTTCGGTGCGACTGTCTCAAGTCGAGGTTCCATGAAGGACCACGCCCCCATGTTTTTCGGTTCTTCTTGCACCCAGACCATTTCTTCGACGGATTCATAGCGCGCGATGACTTCTTTTAAGGCTTTTGCCGGGAATGGATACAACTCCTCGACCCGGACGATTTGTAGCCAATCGAGATTCTCATCTGATTTCGAAACGGCTTCAGCTAGGTCGATTGCCATCTTACCAGAACAGAACACAAGACGTTTGACACGATCTGGTGCTTCTCCGAGCCCTGATTGTTCGATGACACGTTGGAAACTACCTTCCGTCAACTCAGAAACATCCGATGTTGCAAGCGGATGACGCAAGAGACTCTTCGGCGTCATGACGACGAGCGGTCGGACTTCCTCTTTTCCGAGAATCGCTGCTTGTCGGCGCAATAAGTGGAAGTACTGGGCAGCACTCGATACGTTCGCGACTGTCCAGTTTTTCTCACCCGATAACGTCAAGAAGCGTTCTAAACGACCACTCGAGTGTTCTGGTCCTTGCCCTTCATAACCATGCGGAAGCAACATGACGAGACCTGATGTTTGTCCCCATTTCGCTCGGCTAGCTGAGATGAACTGGTCGAAGATGACTTGACCTGAGTTCGCAAAGTCCCCATATTGCGCTTCCCATAATACGAGCGTTTCCGGAGCGAAGACGTTATAACCGTATTCAAAACCAAGTACACCTGCTTCAGACAACGGACTGTTGTAGACCGAGAATGATGCAGTTGCCGTTGATAAGGCATGGAGTGGCGAGAAGCCTTCTCCTGTTTTCACATCATGAAGATTAATGTTCCGTTGTGCGAACGTTCCTCGTTCAGAATCTTGACCGCTCAAGCGGATTGGTGTTCCATCTGAGAGAATCGAAGCAAACGCCAATGTTTCGGCATGTCCCCAGTCAATACCGTTCTTTGTCGAGAACGCATCCGTCCGGCGCTTCAGGACCTTCTCAAGTTTATGGAACACTTGGAAGCCATCCGGCCACTGTAACAATTCTTCGTTGTACGCCGTCAATGTTTCAATCGAGACCCCTGTCTCAATCGTCGGAACGCCTTTAAAGACGACGTCCGGCATGACTCCACCATACTCTTTCTCCGCGTTCGGTACTTTTTCACGAGCCGCTTTCATTTGATCATTGATCGACGTTTCAATCGATTGAATTTCGTCAGCTGTCGCATCCCCGTTCGCGACAAGCGTTTTCCCGTACAAGACACGAATTGGATCATGTTTATGAATCAAATCGTATAAGACCGGGTTCGTATTCATCGGTTCATCCATTTCGTTATGACCAAAACGACGATATCCGATTAAATCAATCATGACATCCTTCTTAAACGTTGCCCGGTACTCGCTCGCGAGCAAAGCGACTGCGAGACAGCTTTCCGGCTCATCCGCGTTGACGTGGAAGACTGGGATCTCGTATCCTTTGGCAAGATCACTCGAGTAACGCGTCGAACGGGAGTCCGTCGGCTCCGTCGTGAAGCCGATCGTGTTGTTCGCGATGATATGAATTGTTCCGCCGGTGTTATATCCTTTGAGATTCGCTAAATTCAAAGTTTCAGCCACAATTCCTTGACCTGGGAACGCTGCATCCCCATGAATGAGGATCGCAGCTGCTGCTGCTTGCTCTTGACGTGGTGCCCCTTTTTGTGAGCGATCATCTTGTGCAGCACGTGTGAAGCCTTCGACGACTGGGTCGACGAACTCAAGGTGCGACGGATTGTTCGCAAGCGTCATCCGCACGTTACGTGTCTCTTGCTCGAGTTTTCGGTTTAAACCGAGGTGATACTTCACGTCGCCCGTCCAACCGTACGTGATCCCGATCGATCCTTCAGATGGTACGAGGTCGTGGTTCGGTGCATGCTGGAACTCAGCAAAGATCATTTCATATGGCTTCCCAAGTACGTGCGCCAAAACGTTCAACCGTCCACGGTGTGCCATTCCGATATTGATCGTCTCCGACCCATTCGAGATGAGGTGTCCGACGATCGTGTCGAGCAATGGCACCATCGCGTCAAGTCCTTCAATCGAGAAACGTTTTTGACCGACATATGTTTTGTGCAAGTATTTTTCGAAAAGGTCCGTTTCAGCTAAGCGTTTGAACAACTGTTTCTTTTGTTCAGCGTCTAGCGTCGCCGTCAAAGCACCTTGCTCGATTTTCTGTCGGAGCCATTTCTTTTCCTCTAAGTCATCAACATGCTGGAACTCAACAGCCGCTGCTCCCGTGTATTGCGCTTTCAAGTGCTCGATGCCTTCAAATGCATCTTGAACACCCGCTGGCGGCTCAGGACAGACGAGTGAAACCGGCATTTTCCGAAGATCTGCCTCTGTCAATCCGTACTGACTCAATTCGAATAATCCTGTTTCTCGCGGATGGTCCTTCAGCGGATAAATATCCGCCGCAAGATGTCCTTTTGCACGAATTTGTTCCGCTAAACGATTCGCCGCAAGATATTTTTCGAAATCTCCTGTCTCGACTTGCATCGGTACGACTGGTTCCGTCACGGGTGCACCATGCTCTTCGAAATAAGCACGTGTCTCCTCATCAACGGATGTCTTGTCTTCTAAAAAACGCTCGTACAATTCAATGATGTAGCCAAGGTTTGGTCCATAGAATGCTTGTTGATCTTGCTCGTGGCCTGCCATGTACGGTTCCCCCCGTTTCTATATTTCTCCCCACACATCCAGTGGATACTCGATGTGTCTCCAGCCCTCTAACTGTTAGCGCTTTCAAAAGGAATTGCATGAATAAAACGCTGAACGTCATGAGAAGGAATGATCGTGTCATTCTTCCATGAAAGTGCCTTCGTTACTATATTACTACTCTTTTCCTGTGTGTGCATTTCGAATTCCCAAATTCTCACGCTTAAATGTATAAGTTTTTCTTATGAGCGCTTAGACAGTTATTTATGATTCGTCAAAAAACCGGCGTATCCGCATTTAGATACGCCGGTTCTATCATAAGACCTTACTAAGGAACGATTGCGTCCGTTCGTGTTGTGGAGAATCAAACAATGCTTGTGGCACGTTCTCTTCGACGATATAGCCACCATCCATGAATAAGACGCGATCTCCGACCTCTCGAGCGAATCCCATCTCATGGGTCACGACGACCATCGTCATGCCTTCAAGGGCAAGTTGTTTCATGACGGCAAGCACGTCACCGACCATTTCCGGGTCAAGCGCTGACGTTGGCTCATCAAATAACATGATTTTCGGATTCATTGCAAGCGCGCGGGCAATCGCGACCCGCTGTTTTTGCCCCCCAGATAATTCACCTGGATAATTATCCGCTTTTTCACGTAATCCGACTTTATCGAGTAGTTCAAGTGCCCGCTGTTTCGCCTGTTCTTTATCCGATTTACGCACTTTGATCGGTGCAAGCGTGACGTTTTCTAGCACGGTCTTATGCGGGAAGAGATTAAAATGTTGAAAGACCATCCCGACTTCTTCCCGGACCTTGTTGATATCGACCTTTGGACTCGTAATATCGAAATCATCGATGATGACCGTGCCACCTGTAATCTCTTCCAATCGATTCAAACAGCGTAAAAACGTACTTTTCCCAGATCCCGACGGACCGATGACACAAACGACTTCTTTTTCGGCAATCGAGACGTTGATGTCTTTTAAGACTTCATTCGAACCGAATGATTTCTTTAGATTCTTTACTTCTATGATACTCATCGTAATGTAAACCTCCGTTCCAAGAACTTCGCCACTAAGGACAAGAGATAAATGATGACGAAGTACATCAATCCGACGACGGACCAGACGATGAATGGTTCAAACGTCGTTGACTGCTGAACTTGACCTTGTTGCGTCAAATCAGCGATGCCGATGATCGACAGCAACGAGGTATCTTTTAAGCTGATGATCGATTGGTTCGTAATCGTTGGTAACATCCGCCGGAATGCTTGCGGTAAGATGATCTGTACCATCGTTTGACGCCCTGTCATCCCGAGTGAACGTGCAGCTTCTGTTTGTCCTTTATCAATCGACTGGATACCAGCGCGAATGATCTCCGCAAAATAAGCACCGGCATTGATCGCGACCGTCAGTATCCCTGCATACATCCGGTCCATCGATAACCATTCGAGCGAATTGAGTCCAAAATAGATGAAGAATAACTGAACGATGAACGGCGTTCCGCGAATGACATCAATATAGACAATTGCGATCCCGTTTAAGATTTTTGATGGTGATAACCGCATCAATGCGACGACTAAGCCAATCAGAAAGCCGACGATGACCGCGATGATGAAAATATACAATGTGACTTGAAGCCCTTCCAAGAAAAATGGAAATGCGGTTTTGACCACTTCCATTGGCTATCCCACTCCCTTATCGCCTTGCGACTTATTTCAGATACGTGTCAACGATTTTATCGTATTCACCGTTTTCTTTCAGATTCGCAAGCCCTTTGTTGATTTTCTTCATCAGATCCTCGTTCTCACCTTTTAAGACAGCGATCCCGTAGTTGTCCCCGTTGAGACGGTCTCCGACAAGTTTTAATCCAAGGTTTTGTTGTTTGTTTGCATATGAGATGACAGGATAATCTTCAATCAAAGCAGCAGCGTTACCGTTCTTCACTTCTTGGAACATCGCTGGGCTGTCATTGAACTGTGTGACCGTGAAGCCCAGTTTGTCTGCGTTATCCGTTGCATATTTCGCACCCGTCGTTCCCTTTTTGACGGCTACTTTTTTCCCTTTTAAATCGTTGACGGATTTAATACCATTCTCATCTTCTTTGACGACTAGAATAAGACCAGCTTTGAAGTATGGATCCGAGAATGTGACGACTTTCTTCCGTTCTGGCGTAATACTCATACCAGCAATGGCAACGTCCAATTGATTTGCTTGAAGTGCCGGAATAATGCCGCTAAAGTCCATCGCTTCAAATTGAATCTTGAAGTTCTGATCCTTCGCGATTGCTTTCATGAGATCGATGTCGATTCCTTTGTACGTATCCCCATCTTTATATTCAAATGGTGGGTACGTGACGTCAATGCCGACCTTATACGTCTTTCCTTCAGACGACTCTTCTTCTTTCGAACCGATGCTACATGCACCAAGTACGAGAACACAGCTCATCAAGAGCGCTAGCAAGATACTCCCTTTTTTCATGTTTGTTTCCCCTCTCCTATGTGTTAAAGATTGTCTAGTTCACTTAGTACTTTCCCTGAAGAGTACCCTCTTTAAAACGTATTTTACCAGAAAAATTCTAAAAAGATAAATATTTCTGAATTTTTATTCGTTGTAATCGTTTTCTATTCAGCAACAAAAAAGAAGGCAACCCCTTGCTGGGATTGCCTCCTTCAATCATTTATGCCGCCGAGAGGACTTGAACCTCCACGGTGTTGCCACCACTAGATTCTGAGTCTAGCGCGTCTACCAGTTCCGCCACGACGACGTTGATTTATGATATTAATATAGCGGGTAACGAACTGAGTTGTCAATCATTTCGCAAGATGTTGCGAACGAACTTCTCGACGACATCATCATACAATGCCGGATCCTCAAAATAGGCCATCGCATGAGCGGCATTTGGAATGACGACGAGCTCTTTTTCCGTTGGACAAGCTTCATACAGCTCATATACCATATCTGTCGGTACAAACGTATCCGCCCCACCATGGATGAACAAAATCGGTACCTGTGCTTTTTTGACTTGTTTCAACGCTGATGCTTCACGGAACGTATAACCTGCCTTTAGCTTCGTCAATACGCTCGTCATGCCTAAGAACGGAAAGTGTGGTAGTCGATACATCCGCTTCATCTGATACGCAAGGACAGCATTGACGGACGTATAGGCACAATCAGAAATGATTCCTTTGATTTGTGGTGGGAGTTGTTCGCCACTCGTCATCAATACGGTCGCCCCTCCCATCGACACCCCATGCAAGAACAGTTTCGCATCCTGTCCGATCCGATCAATCAGATAGTTCGACCAACTGAGACAATCTTCCCGATCATGCCATCCGAATCCGATATAGTGACCGTCACTCATTCCGTGTCCACGATTATCGGGCATCATGACATGGAAACCGGCCTGATGGTACAGATAGGCGAATCCGGCTAAATCCGTTCCGACGCCTCCGTACCCGTGCACGAGAATGACGATCCGATCTGACGGAACAGGTGACGGAAGAAAATGCCCGCGTAACGTTAAACCGTCTTTCGCTTCAATCTCGATCCGCTCAAGCGGTTGCTCCTTGATCCACGTCTGACCAGGTTGCATCAATCGGACCATCTCGTCACTTAAATCTCGATTATTCGATAAGAATGGCTTTGGATTCGTGGCGATTGCCATCTCATAAAAATAATAACTCGCTGCTACTAATCCGGATCCGATGACTCCGATTCCAATTTTTGTTCTGCGACGCATCTGCCCCACTCCTTCTTTCCGTTATAGCTCGATCTTCAGTTGAGCAGCATGGTCATCCTCTTCATCCTGCAAGACTTGTTGACGTAATCGTTGTTCTTGTTGCTGACGCCGGTAGGCAAATTCCTGGACAAGCTCTGTACCCGTGAATCCATCTTCTACGAGTTCGCTCAATAATTCCGTTTCTGTCTCGACGACCTCCCCCGGACGTCGCATGACGAGAACATCTCCGACTTGTGCAATCAGCAATTCATCTTCTAGACGAAGTGCATCGTAAAATGGTTCAGGTAACGTCATTCGACGTGTCTCCGGATTGATATGGACGCGTTTATAAACGCCTAATGCTTGAAACTTACGACGTGCCATTGCGTGCTCTCCTTTTTAGTTGAACGTAAGATCGATTCGTGAATCTTTCCCTTGAATACGAACCGTCCCCGTCGCTCCATTGATTAATGTCAACTGTGGCGGTTGATGACCGATGTCAAGATCATATAAGACTGGTAAGCCCGTCTCATCCGCGAGATATTGATATACGTCTAGCCATGTCAGGTCTTCTATAATCCTTGCAGACGTACGGCCAAATAAAAAGCCAGCCGCATGGTCGAACCACCCAGCATACGCCATTTGTCGCAGCGTCCGGTGTACCTCTGCAGAATTCGCTTCAGACACCTCAAAGTACCAGAGTATCGGTTCTCCGTTGATCTCCTCACGCTGGAAACGCTGCACATCTCCATACGGTGTCCCAATCAGATGGCGAATCGTCTCCAGACACCCACCAAGTAACCGTCCAGTCACTTCTGTTCGCTCATCAAGCGCTTTCCATTCCGTCGCTTCCGTTAGCTGAAATAACGAACCTGTTGGACGTTCTTCATCAGTCCACTCGGGTTGATAACGATCGGAAGCCCATTGTGTGACGGTTCCTCCAGTTGGCGTCGCGAGCACCCGTCGCCAGGCACTTGTCGTCTCGTCCCATTCTTCACTCCGAAGCTCAACGAAATTCGGACCATGTGCTGTCGCGATTCCCGTCTGAAGCGTCAGACTGAGCAATAACGTACTGATATCGGAATAGCCAAGCAACCATTTTGTTTGGTAAGTAGCTAGCGTCAACTCGGGGAATAGATCAATGGCGCGTTCCCCGCCAAATGGCGGGATGACGGCATCAATCGTCTCATCCGTCATCATGTGATTCAATTCTTCGGCGCGTTGTTTGACCGGTGCACTCTCAGCAAGTTGATGCGACCAAATCGTTTCGCCTAAACGGACGTTCATTTGCCGTGCTTGTACCTGTTCAACTGCTTGTTCGACCCATTCCTGTTGCTGTTCACGTAATCCGGAGGAGGGCGCCGTCACTCCGATCGTTTGACCTGTCCAACCTAAAAATGGATATTTCATGGTGACCCCCTATAATGTCATAGTATGGAACTATCTTCTCGTCAAAATATGAGTTCATTATACCGTTCTTATGCCGCATTACCAACTTTTATCCTGTTAGAACGTCGTGATACGAACAAAAAACACGATTCCGTACAAGCGACCTGAATGAACAAGTCGCATCGACGAAACCGTGTTTGATTCCTTTATTAGCTTGATGCTGATAGTTCAGCGTATTCCTCTTGCGTGAACGCACGGGAGCGTGTCAAAAAACGTTTCCCTTCGACACCTTCAAGAGAGAACATTCCGCCTCGACCATCCACGACATCAATGATGAGTTGCGTATGTTTCCAGTACTCATATTGATCTTCATGAATATAAAACGGACAACCACCGATCTCTCCCAGTTTTTTATCCTGATCTCCCAGGAATAGATCACCCTGCGCAAAACACATCGGGGAACTGCCATCGCAACAACCACCAGATTGATGAAACATCAACGGACCGTGTTTTTCTCTCAACTGGTCGATTAACTCTAAACAAGCTGCTGTCGCCTGAACACGTTCCACCATTTGCATCCACGTCCTTTCCGACTTAGAAGAAACCGAGTTTATTCGGGTTGTAGCTAACGAGTAGGTTTTTCGTCCGTTGGTAATGGTTGAGCATCATCTTATGGTTTTCACGTCCGATACCTGACATTTTGTAACCACCAAACGCCGCGTGAGCTGGATATTGGTGATAACAGTTCGTCCAGACGCGTCCTGCTTCGATCGCACGCCCAAACCGATAAGCACGGTTCATGTCACGTGTCCAGACCCCGGCACCAAGACCATATAACGTATCATTTGCAATTTCGAGTGCTTCTTCTTCCGTCTTGAATGTCGTGACCGATAGGACCGGTCCGAAAATTTCTTCTTGGAAGATTCGCATCTTATTGTGTCCTTTGAAGATCGTTGGTTGGATGTAATATCCTTCTGCGAGATCCCCTTCGAGCATATTGCGCTCCCCACCGATGAGACATTCTGCGCCTTCTGACTTACCGATTTTAAGATATGAAAGAATTTTCTCCATCTGTTCGTTCGAAGCTTGAGCCCCCATCATGACGTCCGAATCAAGAGGATTTCCGATCTTGATGGCTTTAACGCGCTCAAGAACACGTTCCATGAACGGCTCGTAAATCGATTCTTGAATCAAAGCACGCGACGGACACGTACAGACTTCTCCTTGATTCAACGCGAACATCAGTAATCCTTCGATTGCTTTATCAAAAAAAGCATCGTCTGCCTGCATGATATCCTCAAAGAAGATGTTCGGTGATTTCCCACCGAGCTCGAGGGTGACCGGAATCAAGTTTTGCGATGCGTACTGCATGATCAAACGTCCTGTCGTCGTCTCACCCGTAAAGGCGATTTTGGCAATCCGTTTGCTCGACGCGAGCGGTTTCCCTGCTTCAAGACCAAAACCGTTGACGATGTTAAGAACACCCGGTGGGAGTAAATCCTCAATGAGCTCAACGAGTACCATGATGCTCGCTGGTGTTTGTTCTGCCGGTTTTAAGACGACGCAGTTCCCTGCCGCGAGAGCCGGTGCCAGCTTCCAGACAGCCATCAAGAGTGGGAAGTTCCACGGAATGATTTGACCAACGACGCCAAGTGGCTCATGGAAGTGATACGCGACCGTATCTTGATCGAGTTCGCCGACCGAACCTTCTTGGGCACGGATGACGCCGGCGAAATAACGGAAGTGATCGATCGCGAGCGGTAGATCGGCGTTGAGTGTCTCACGGACCGCTTTCCCGTTCTCAAGTGTCTCTGCATAAGCGAGCATCTCGAGGTTTTCTTCCATCCGGTTGGCGATTTTATTTAAAATGTTTGAGCGTTCCGTTACAGACGTTTTCCCCCATGCTTCTTTTGCCGCGTGTGCTGCGTCAAGAGCCAGTTCGATGTCTTCCTTACCGGAACGAGCGACTTGGCACAATACTTTACCCGTGACAGGTGTTACATTATCAAAATATTCTCCCCCGACAGGTGCCGTCCACTTTCCATTGATGTAATTTTCATACCGTTCCTTGTACTGTACCTTTGACCCTTGCTTGTTCGGAATGTCATAAATCATGCGTTATTTCCTCCCTCAACTAAAATGGTCAAGCAGTGAGACGGATGCTTGTATGCGCTTACATTTTAATATAGGCTAAAACAGCCCCTCGATACCATCGTATCAAAATTATATGAAAAGTCAAAAAATTCCGGTAAATATTTGTGTTTTTTTTCGAGAAAAAAACATCTCCATTTTCGGGAGATGTTTTGCCGGTCAAGACCGTGTCGGGTCAATTCCGTCTTCTTGGTCAGACGGTGTATCGGAACTACCAAAGTCACTCACTTTCGAGAATCCGTCCGTATCACCGTCGATGTCTTTGCCGCGGGCTGTGACAGATGGATCCAGTACGTCTTCTTCGCTTGGTCGCGAATTCGGATCGTTCTCGTTTTGTTCTGCTTCTTCTTTTGCATGCTCGATACATAATAACGTCTCCGGAATGATATCAAGACGTTCAATCTCAATCTCTTTTCCGCATACTTCACAAATCCCGTACGTTCCGTCTTCAATCGCTTTAAGAGCACGATCCACATCCGAGAGCATATCCTCTTGCATGTCCGTGATCGCTTGATCGCGTTCCCGCAAGAACAATTCATCGCCGGAATCGGCAGGATGATTATCGTAACTCGACAATTCACCTTCATCGTAGTCGGTATCGCGTTGTTCGATGTTTGATGTCGTCTTTTCTTTTTCCTTTAATAACCGTTGCTTGAATTCTTCCGTCTGTTGTTTAGATAACATGATTGTTCGACTCCCCTTCGTTAGAACCTCTGTTAAGAATGTAGCCTATTCGAAGAAGAGTTAAACCATCACGAACACTTATAAGAACGAATTGATCCATGAAGATCACAGATGACCGTCATGCATTCATTCCCATCGTTAAAACAAATCTGATGTGATCGTCCGTTCTTGGATGTCGTGATGTCATCGATCCACAGTTGCGAAGCATCTGCCGAAGACAGCATCGCGATTTTGTCACGAATCATGAATAAATCAAACGGTAACAGATTCAAGGATTGAATCGTCAAACCATGTTTACGGAAGAGTGGATCAAGCTGATATTGCGAAAGACTATACAAACACTTCTCGGCCCCACCAATCAACAACTGAATCGAATGGGAGGGCTCATGACTATCGATGCGCTCCTTGTGCAGGATGATTCGTCCTCGAACACCAGACTCATTGAAAATTCGTTGCGTATCCTCTTGTGAAAGGCGTGGTCCACCTTCCTTCACCTTTAAGACGATGTGGGCGAATTCCGCAAAATCCGGTTTCCCGATTTCAAGAGCCGGGATATGACGGACTTCTTCGCGTTCAATGATTTCAATCAAGTCACGCTCGACTTGGACACTGACCGTATCTGTTGAAAAGACACGGACGTCGATCACGAATTGATCAAGTACCGCATTTACTTCGATCGTATACGTCAAATCAAGATTTTTTTCTTGTTCAACCAACAAACGATTCAAGATGAGTTGATGCAATAAATGGACTGGTGTACGTGAAGAAAACTGACTCGAATAAATCAAATGTTTTGGTCCGGTTCCTTTTGTTGCTTTTGGTCGTGCTCCGTTTAATCTATATACGTTCACTTTATAATTCAACATATGATCACCTTCTCTTACCTGAAAAATCGGAATAGAGATGTTCCGTTCATATAGCGTACAATGTATTTTAATCGCTAAATATTCGTTTTCGAATATTCCGAATTTAATATACAAATTGTAATCAAATTGTGATAGTAAGATTTTTAGAAACTGCTTTTTTCGTTGATACCAAGACATATTTAAATCGCAAACTAAAAACACCCTCCACAGATATGAAAGGTGTTCGGCTTACAGAGTTATTCATTCTTAAGCAATCGAATTGACTTGTTGTTGCATCGCTTCATAATGTTCGACGATTCGAGATCCAAGTGGATCCGTTGCTGACTGTTGTAGATATGCGTTCAGCGCATCTTCGATTCCATGTTTCGTAATATACGCATTTAATTCTGAAGATTCTGAATCATTTGGATCGAAATAGGTTAGGGCTGCTGCGATCCCACGTGCTAATCCATCTGCTTCGATCCCACGCTCCATCAATTCCTTCGCTGGTTTGACAAGTCGGTCACTTGGACTCAATTTACGAATCGGTGAACGAGCGACACGAATGATTTCATCATGAATTCGCGGGTTTTCAAAGCGTTTCATATTCTTTTGGATGTACGCACTATGATCGACCGGATTAAAGCCGTACTTTTCAAGTAACAACCACCCTGTTTCGTAAAGTGCTGTCTGGACACCACGACGGATGCGTGGATCCGTTAGACTTTCAGCGATCGTCTCTTTATGAAAGAGTGCTCCGAGGTACGAAGCAATCGCATGTCCTGTGTTGACGGTGAACAGTTTCCGCTCGATGAACGGTTCGATGTTCTCGACATAGGTAACACCTTTGATCCGTGGATAGGCTTCCGGTAGTCCAGTCGTCTCAATCACCCATTCGAAGAATTCTTCCACTTCGACGTATAACGGGTCTTCGTGATGCTGAAGTGGAACGATCCGATCAACTGCTGCATTCGGGAAATACCAATTCTCCGCTATCGGTTGATGTTTCGCCACCTCTGTTTGTAAGTGTTTTGACCCCCTAATCATGTTTTCACACGCAATGACGTAGACAGGTGTCTGTTGATCACGTTGACGTAACCCTTCCGCGATCAAAGGAGCCACTTTCGACAACAAGCTCGGGCCGACAGCTGTTGTAATCACATCTGCATCGCGAATCGCTGCAATGACCTGATCTGGTTCAGATAAACTGTTAAGTGCCGTCACGCCGTCGACCCGTTCACGCCCTCCTCTTTCAGAGGCATAACCCACCTCATAGGTATGTCGTGTTTTTAATGCATCGACGACTGTCGTATTGACATCTACGAAACAGACTTCGTAACCCGTCTTGACGAGTTGTAAGCCAATGAATCCTCGTCCGATATTACCGGCACCAAAATGGATGGCTTTCATAATTACACCTCCGCTGTCAATAACGCGATGATTTCTTCTTTTGATGTCGCTGCTACGATGCGCTCTACGTTCTCCTCATCGGAGCAAATGACTGCGATATTTGATAACAACTCGAGGTGTTCATCACCGACGCCAGCGATGCCGATAACGAGTCGTGCTTGTTCCCTTCCGAAAGCTACGCCTTGCGGTACTTGTAGAATCGATAGTCCCGTTTTCTTGACCTGTGATTTAGCCGACTCTGTTCCGTGTGGAATCGCGACATGGTTGCCAATGTAGACCGTTGATAAGGCATGACGTTCCTGCATTGAATCGATATACCCCGCTTCGACATATCCGTGATCGACGAGGAGTTGACCGGCAGCCTTGATGGCTGCCGTCTCGTCTGCGAATTGTTGATCAAGTAATACAAGTTTCGGTGAAATTTTCATTGTCGTTGTCATGTTTATTCCTCCTTGAGTGTCTCTATCTTTATCTTTAAGAAATCTTATTCCGTGCTGTTTCGATCTCGTGGACGAGTTGATCATAATATCCGGCATTCAGGAAGTTATCGACTGACCGGTGTTCTGCCGTCGGTACTTGTTCCTTTGCCCGTTCCGTCAAATCACGGTGTGTGATGATCAGTTCAGCGTTTTGCGGAAGTTGGCTGATCGACGTATTCGTCACTTTGATCGGTAAGCCAGCCTTATTGATTTTATTGCGGAGAACGGATGCACCCATCGCACTCGATCCCATACCAGCGTCACAAGCGAAAATGATATGTTCGACCTCCGCAAGTGGTTTTGCATCAGCTGAAACGAGTGATGAGGCAATTGATTGTTTTCCTTTCATCGCACTGACATTCGCGCTCGCCTCTTCAAGCGACGTTTCTTTTGCCTTGCTAGTTTTTAGCAGGACAGTCGAGACAACAAATGTCACAGATGCTGAAACAAGTACACCTGCAATCAATCCGACGTAAGAACCGCGTGATGCCATTGCGAGGACCGCGATGATACTACCTGGTGAAGCGGGTGCGACTAATCCGACATCAAACAGGACGAAGGTGAGGATACCACTCATGCCACCTGCAATCATCGCAAGCAACAAGACTGGCTTCATCAAGACGTATGGGAAATAGATTTCGTGAATTCCACCGATGAATTGGATAAATGCTGCACCGGGTGCTGTTTTCTTCGCTGCACCAGAACCGAAGAACGAGTAAGCGAGTAACAATCCGAGACCCGGACCGGGGTTGGCTTCGAGTAAGAACAGAACTGATTTACCCGCCTCGTTTACTTGGTCGAGACCAAGTGGACTTAAGATGCCGTGGTTAATGGCGTTGTTCAAGAATAAAATTTTCGCTGGTTCAATGAACATACTCGCTAATGGTAGCAAGTGTGCACTGACGATCGCACCAACTGCTGCAGCCATGATGTCGTCAAGACCTGTCATGAGTGGTCCGAACACTTTGAATCCACCGAGCATCAACAAACCACCGATGATTCCGACCGAGAAATTGTTGACGAGCATCTCGAGACCTGGTTTGATTTTTCCTTCGATCAACTGATCAAACTTTTTGATGACATATCCGCCAAGTGGTCCCATGATCATGGCACCGAGGAACATCGGAATCTCTGTTCCGACGATGACCCCCATCGTCGCGAGCGTCCCGACGACGCCCCCTCTGACGTCATGCATTAATTTCCCGCCTGTGTATCCGATCAGCAACGGTAAGAGATAGGTGATCGTCGGACCGACGAGTTCACCGAGTTCCTTATTTGGTGCCCATCCAGTTGGGATGAACAGTGCCGTGATGATCCCCCAGGCGATAAATGCACCGATGTTCGGCATGACCATACCGCTTAAAAAGCTTCCGAACCGTTGAACTTGTACACGGATGCCCCGTGCTCCATTTTGAGCTGTCGCCATTGCGTTAGCCTCCATTTCGTGTATGAGTTGATAAGATGATTGCTTTGCTATGACCTTATTGTAAGAGTACTGCAAGCGCTTACTCAATCTTTCCTAGTTCAGTCTTTGTCCAAGAAGTTGGACAGATTGAACAGAAGCCTGCTTGACGTGAAAAAATCCCTGTCACTTCAGGAATGGAGTGACAGGGATTTTTTCACGTGTGACCTAGGAATTGATCAATGACCGTTCGAAACGTTCGATTCAAAAGCAGACGAATCGTCTGTTCCTCCCCGAACTCGAATTGATCCATTTGTTCGGGACTCTCGATGATCGCAGCACTGATCGAACTTAGTAATTCAAGCAGTTCGTTCGAGGTCTCTTCCGGTGCGACCAAGACGAGGAGCCGTTCGACGGATTGTAACTGTTGATCCATTCCGAGCAAGTCGATCGGTTCAGGCAATTCAAAGATGAGGAATCCCCCTCGTTGAATCGTCGCATCACGTCCGTGAAACAGCGCAAGCCGCGTTCCCGGAATACCAAGACCTGACATCTCATGACGACGTAACAATTGTCCAGAGAGCGAAACAGCTGACTTCGCCAATCCTTGCTCGACCATGCGTGTACTGATCTCAAACAAGAGCGATTCAATCCCATCGCCCACCCGCTCTAACCGTTCCATTCGGAATCCGTCCGATACTTGAATGGACGATGCAACGAGCCGATGCAATTGCTCAAGATCGAGCCATTCCGTTTTCGTCTTTCGCGGTGCCGGTTGAAAGGATTTAGGCAAGGCGAGAATTAATTTCCGAATCCGTTCGACCTCATCCTGAGGAAGCAACGGGTTGACGAGAAGATGTGGTGGACGAATGTCAGGCAACGGTACAGTCGACAATACAAAGTCGTACGAATCGATTGGTAACCGTTCGATGCCAAACAGGGACGAGTTATCGATCTGCTCGAGTTCAGCGAATTCTTGCCGTAGCCGATTCATCAACAACTTCGAGGAACCGAGTCCAGCAGAGCAGACGACTAGAACACGATATGGGAGTTTTGGTGTCGGTTTGCTGAGAACGGCACCGAAATGCATGACCCAAAATGCTAAATCCACGTCTTCAAATGTCGCATCGGTGAAGATCGACAGTGCTGCTTGTTTGACCGCATCAAACAAGCGCGGATATTCCCGTTCGATTTGTTTGATGACATAGGACGGATTGACGCTATTTTGACGGGTGTACGATTGAATATGCGAGACGAGTCCGCGTTCTAGCGCATGATCCTTCGTAAAGTTCGTTCCATATAATAAGGAGACATGCTCAATCAATCGTTTTACACGAAGGCGCGTGACGAGTTCTTCCGTATCTCCTGCGTCCGATTGAAAGAAAGCACGCAACTCTTCTGATAACCATTGGCGTTCGGCAATCGACAACGTGTCAGGTAATCGCTCTTCGACGCGTTCCACCCATTTGAGGATTTCGACCGGATACGCTTTTAACTCGTAACGCATCGGAAACTGATCTTTGCGCAACGCTTGTAAAGCTAAGCTGAGCGTCGCACGCATGATTTGTCGGTCATTGAGACGCCCTTCTTTCGTCAATGGCGCAATGACCGCGTACGCTTGATTGATCATCTCAAGCCAAGATGTTCGATTCAAGCGTAACAGATGAGGTAATTGCCCAGCGTCGCCTTGTAACAACCGATAGAAAGCGAGAACATCCCATTGCGTAAAAATCAATGAAATCAGTAAACGGCGTTTGTTGATTTCTTCACCGATGACTTCAGCACCAATACCTTTTTTGCGCTTGATTTCAAGGTCATATTGCAGAAACCACTCATCAATCCGCTCTAAATCCTGGCTGACCGTGCTCGGAGCCACATACATCGCATGGGCGATCGCCTGTAATTTGACCATCCCTTCTTCTTGTAGTAGCCGATACGCTAACTCGACTTGGCGATCTTCAGCGTTCGGTAATTGTTTATGTGACAACAATAATTGGTCCCGTAATACATGTTTGGCTTCGTCTGTTCCTTCAATTAAGAGGCCTCTGCCGCGGACATATGTCAAACGCAAGTCATGATCTTCTAAAGATTGGGCAAGACGATCGCGTTCACGTTGAATCGTTCGTTCCGATGTCTCGAGCGTATCCGCGATCTCTTGTATTTGAACAGGTTCTTCGCGTGATAAGAGGAAAAATAAGATATCATGTTCCCGTGGTGTAAATTCAGTCATGCAGCCTCACTCTTTTCTGCCAAGATTCGAGGATGACATCATATGCAGTCGGATCAAGAACCCGATCGACTGGATGCACAGAACAATGTGTTTTCCATACGTGTCGATGGACGAGTTGCGTTTCTCCGACGATAAAAGATGCCTGATCAGGTAGTTCTGCGATCCGACATGTCTTAACGTCTGTCGTAATACCGCATTCAAGTAAGCGCTTTCTTAAAATCGTAGCACCCATGACACTACTCGCCATTCCACTCTCGCATACGAAATAGATGATTTCTGAATTCATCTGTCATACCTCCTCTTCATTTTATAAGAATAGCAGAAATATTTTCGGTGTTTCATCTTGAAACAAAATCAATAGTTATTTTTGAACTGGCAGATATCTTTGCCAAACACAAAAAAGCCTGGATTTCTGATGATGCCAGAAATCCAGACCATGTGATTTAGCCTGTTTGTTGCATTGCTTTTAAATAGTGTCCGACGGCTTCCGCTACTTCACGACCTTCGCGAATCGCCCAGACGATCAATGATTGACCACGTCTTGCGTCACCTGCAGCAAATATGCCTGGCCGGTTCGTCGCATAACGCGTCGTCTTGATTTTCCCGCGTTCCGAAGCGACCGCTAAATGTTCGAGTACATTCTCTTCGACACCACTGAATCCAATGGCGATCCAGACTTGATCGACTGGGAAGTAACGATCGCTCCCTTCGATTTCCTCAAAGATCACTGCACCCGATTCATTTTTTGTTTTCGTCGTCTGAATCGTCCAGACACCGGTGACTTGACCCGATTCACTTGTTGTGAATCGCTTGATGGCGATCAAGTATTCACGAGGATCCCGACCGAATTGTTGAAAAGCTTCTGCATACCCATAATCGATTGAGTAGAGTGACGGTGTATCCGGCCACATGTTTCCTGTCGCACGCGTCGTACCTGGTTGTTCATGTTTACCGAATTGGACGACGGAGCGACAGCGTTGACGGAGTGCTGTTGCCACACAGTCCGCTCCTGTATCGCCTCCACCGATGACGAGAATATCTTTATCTTTCGCATCGTGATCAGGAGACAACGGTTCTTGCGAGAGCACGTGACGTGTCACCCCTGTCAAATAATCCATCGCATAACCGACTCCACGCGTTGGCGCTTCCGTTAATTTGCGCGGTTCCGTCGCGCCGACACATAAGATCACCGCGTCATACTCCGCTTCAAGTGTCTCGAGAGTGATATCTGCGCCGATCGTGACGTTCGTCCGGAAGTGAATCCCTTCCGCTTCAAGCAAATCAACACGGCGCTGTACGACCTCTTTATCGAGTTTCATGGCTGGTATACCGTACGTGAGTAATCCGCCAATCCGATCTTCCCGCTCAAAGACCGTCACTTGGTGACCGGCTTGATTCAGCTGATCGGCAGCCGCAAGACCGGCAGGACCAGATCCAACGATGGCAATCGAACGTGTCGATCGTATTGCTGGAATTCGGGGCACGACCCATCCTTTTTCAAAGCCGATGTCGATGATCGTCCGTTCGATATCTTTGATCGCGACCGCAGGTTCATGAATCGACAACGTACACGATCCTTCACATGGCGCTGGGCAGACACGACCCGTGAATTCTGGGAAATTGTTCGTCTCAAGAAGGCGATCGAGTGCCTCTTGAAAACGTCCTTCTTCTACGAGCAAGTTCCATTCTGGAATCAAGTTATAGACTGGACAACCAATCTTCACTTGATCAAATACTTCCCCTACATGGCAAAATGGGGTGCCACAATCCATACATCGACTTGCTTGTTGACTCGCTTCCGCTTCCGTCAAAGCCGTCTTATATTCCTTAAAGTCACCCACCCGTTCGCTTGGATGTCGTTCCGTCCCACCCGAACGAGCAACTGTCATGAATTGATCGCGTCGTTTCATCGTACCCCTCCTGTTCTGCGCCCTAGATGTGTCTCAAATGCGAGCAACATCGCTTCTTCGGTGTTGTGTCCTTGTTTTGCGAAATCAGCCATCAACGTCGTCACTTTCTCATACGTCGAAGGAATGACGCGGATGAACGAATGAATGACATGATCCCAGTTCGCTAGAATCGCATCGCCCTGCTCACTACCGGTCCGTGCAACGTGACGTTCGATGAACGTCTTCAGTCGCGCAATCTCTTCGACATGCATGACGGGTCCCGTCGTGACGAGTTCGCGGTTGATGCGCTGTAAAAATTGTTCAGGATGACGCGGTAAGACATAGGCGACACCACCTGACATACCGGCAGCAAAGTTTTTTCCGACATCGCCAAGGACGACGACGGATCCACCGGTCATATACTCGAGTCCATGATTACCGATTCCTTCGACGACAGCGACTGCTCCACTGTTTCGAACCGCAAATCGCTCACCTGCCTGACCGTTGACATAGAGTTCTCCACTCGTCGCCCCGTAAAGTGCGACGTTACCAATGATCGACTGATCGGACGAGACGAACGAAATCGAACGTGGAGGATGAACGGCGATGATACCTCCGGACAATCCTTTCCCGACGTAATCATTCGCTTCTCCCGTGACATCAAGCGTTACTCCGCGTGGTAAATACGCGCCTAAACTTTGTCCGGCAGATCCATTCAGTTCGAGTTTCAATCGATCCGTCGGCAGACCAAGTGCCCCAAACCGTCTTGTCAGCATGGCACCGGTCTGTGTTCCAATCGCACGGTCTGTATTTTGAATCGTTAAACGTAGTGTCTGAGGCTGACTGAAATCTGCCGCCTCCAAATACGGCGATATTTCACGAGCGTCAAAGGAACGCTCGACATGATGCTGTTGTTGTTCAGCCGGACCGTGTGTCACATGGACGAGGAGACGCGAAAAATCAAGACTCTTCGCTTTCCAATGCGTCCGTTGTCGCTCCGATGGTTCGAGTAAATCCGTACGCCCTACGAGATCTTGCAGCCGTCTTACACCGAGTTTCGCTAAATGTTCTCGTACTTCCTCAGCGATGAACGTCATGAAATGGACGACGTCATCGGCAGATCCCGTGAATTTCTTACGGAGCTCTGGATCTTGCGTCGCGACACCAACAGGACACGTATCGAGATGACAAGCACGCATCATGATACATCCGACGGCGATGAGCGGAGCTGTCGCAAACCCATACTCATTCGCTCCGAGCATCGCGGCGAGGATGACATCGCGACCAGTCAATAGCTTTCCGTCGGTTTCAAGGACGACACGTTCGCGCAACCCGTTTAATGTCAACGTTTGGTGCGTCTCAGCAAGACCAAGCTCCCATGGCAGTCCGGCATGTTGAATACTCGTCTTCGGCGAGGCACCCGTACCGCCGTCATGACCACTGATGACAATGACGTCCGCAAGCCCCTTCGCAACTCCAGCCGCGATCGTTCCAACGCCACCTTTTGCGACAAGTTTGACGCTAATCCGGGCTTGATCGTTGGCACGTTTTAAGTCATGAATCAACTGGGCCAAATCTTCAATCGAATAGATATCGTGATGTGGTGGTGGGGAAATCAATCCAACACCCGGTGTCGATGCACGCACCCGTGCGATCCACGGATAGACTTTTTCACCAGGCAATTGACCACCTTCTCCGGGCTTCGCACCTTGTGCCACCTTGATTTGTAATTCGTCCGCGTGAACGAGGTAATGACTCGTCACCCCAAAACGACCAGAGGCGATCTGCTTGATCCGGCTCATCCGGAAGTCACCATTTTCATCCCGTTCGTATCGTTCCTCCTCTTCACCGCCTTCACCACTATTACTCTTTCCGCCTAGGCGGTTCATCGCGATCGCAAGCGTCTCGTGCGCTTCTTTTGATAACGAGCCGTATGACATCGCACCCGTCTTGAAGTATTTGACGATCTCGCTGACAGGCTCAACTTCTTCAATTGGGATCGCCGTCGTCTCCTTGAACGTCAACAGATGTCGTAGCACCGTTGCCGGTTCCTCCTGAATGCGTTGAGCGTACTTTTGATAGAGCCGGTAATCATTCGTACGGCATGCGTGTTGCAACAAATGAATCGTTGCTGGGTTAAAGGCATGATGTTCTCCTGCTTGACGGTACCGGAAGACACTGCCGGACTCTAAATAAATCCGTTCATCTGCAATCTGTTGTGCTCGTCGGACTTCTTCTTCCATCAGTTCAAGCGTCATCCCGCTCAATTGAGAGACCGTACCAGTGAAATGCTGGTCGATGACGGAGCGATCGATTCCGACTGCTTCAAAGATTTGCGCACCACGGTAGCTGAAGACCGTCGAAATGCCCATCTTCGACATGACTTTGACGACGCCTTCGGTGACTGCTTTTTGGTAACGTTTGTCTACATCCGTAAAACGATCCCCTACCGCTTCTTCAAGCGTCGCATATGCCAGGTACGGATAAATCGCATCCGCACCATATCCGAGCAACGTCGCGACATGGTGGACTTCACGAATCTCTCCCCCTTCAACGATCAAGCTGAGATTTGTACGTAATCCCTTGCGGATCAGCGCATGATGAATCGCACTCGTCACTAAGAGGATGGGCATCGGCAATGTGCCGGGGCGTACGAGACGATCCGATAATGTCAATAATTCATTCCCGTTTCGTGCAGCGGTCACAGCCTCATCAACGATCATGTCGAGCGCTTCTGCAAGCGAGTTGGTGAACGTCGTCGAAATCGTTTTTTGCTTAAGTCCACTTTGTTTAAGCGCATGGGCTTCGTCTGGTCGCAGAATCGGGGTCTCTAAGCGAACACGACGACAGTTCGCGCGGTTCGGCGTCAGCAGTTCCCCTTGTCGACCAAGCCATGTCAGCGTCGAGGTGACGATCTCTTCGCGTAACGCGTCAATTGGTGGATTCGTGACTTGTGCGAACAGTTGCTTGAAATATCGGAACAAGGATTGAGGGCGTTCACTTAAGACCGCTAGCGGTATATCCGTCCCCATCGCACCTAACGGATCCTTTTGTTCTTCGACGAGTGGAATCAAGTATTGATCGATATCTTCACGCGTATATCCAAAATGCCGTTGTTTCGTTCCCAGTTCAACGAGTGTCTCCTTGAAGTCGTTACTTGAGAGGGACACGACTTCTTGAGCGAGCCACTCCGCGTAGGGGTGCCGTGTTGCGAGTTCCCTTTTGATCTCCTCATCTGCGATCAACTGACCGGACGCAAAGTCGAGTAAAAGCAGTTCACCCGGTGCTAATCGTTTTTTGTACAGAATGTCTTGTTCACGAAGAGGGAGTACTCCTGCTTCGGACGACAACATGAAGTGTCCATCGCGTAACAATACATATCGCGCCGGGCGTAAACCATTTCGGTCAAGCGTCGCACCAATCTGTTTTCCGTTCGTGAAGACGATGGCAGACGGACCATCCCACGGTTCCATCATGCTACTGTGATACTCATAGTACGCGCGCTTCGCCGGTCTGATTTCGGCATGTTCGAACGGTTCCGGCACGAGCATCAGTGCTGTCTCAGCGAGAGAAAGACCTGACAGATGAAGAAACTCAAACGCATTATCAAGCATTGATGAGTCGCTACCTGTCTCATCCAATATCGGTAACACTTCCTCTGCCCGATTACCGTACGTCGTCTCAGCAAGTCGACGTTCTCGACCGCGCATTGCCCGAATGTTTCCTTGCAACGTATTGATTTCGCCATTGTGAATCAAATAACGGTTTGGATGGGCACGTTTCCAACTTGGGAACGTGTTCGTACTAAAACGTGAATGTACAATACCAAAGCCTGACTGATAGCGTTCGTCTCGTAAATCATCAAAGTACGCACGTAGTTGATCCGTCGTCACGAGTCCTTTATACACGATTGTTTCACTCGAGCTACTCAAGACGTATTGTTCAAGACCGAGTTGCTCCGATTCACGTTCAAATGCGCGACGAATTAAAAAGAGTGTTCGTTCAAATGTCAATCCTTCCATCGCCTTTGCACCAATGAAACATTGACGAATGACTGGCTCCGTGCGGCGGGCACCCGACCCAAGCACTTCGGACTGGACGGGTACGGTACGCCATCCTAAGACGTCTTGTCCTTCCGTCAAAATGATTGACTCTAACGTTCGTTCGAGTCGCATCCGTTCCCGTTCCTCACGTGGTAAGAACATCATGAAAACGCCATAATCCCCTTTTTTAGGAAAGGAAATGTGACGAACCGTTTCACGAAACAACCGATCTGGTAATTGCGTTAAAATACCCGCCCCGTCTCCGGTCTTCGCATCGCTTCCTTGTCCACCACGGTGTTCCATTTGACAAAGCATGGCCAATGCATGTTCAACGATTTCATGACTCGCTCGTCCTGTTTGATGTGCGTAAACCCCGATCCCGCACGCATCATGTTCCATACGAGGGTCGTATAATCCCTGCTGTTCAGGGTATTGATGAAATGTCATAGTAGCACTCTCCTTGCCTTCTTAATTTTCTGTATATTCAGTTAAATTATACTTTACACCCTTTTATGTTTACTCGCTACTATGCATAATCTTCATTTTATTTAACCTTCGAAGGTAGAATTACCATATATCAACATTGATAACGCTTACATAAACTTGGATATTCATTCAATATTTTTTTTGGTTGAATTCTACACTTTGTGCGCGTATTACTTTGCCCGAATATATGATTCCGTGGTATTTTTAACTATGAAAAGAGTTATTGATCATGGAAATAAAGAGAGGAATAATACGATGAAAAAAACAATGCAATTTACGGGTCTCTTGATCGCAGGAAGCTCGATTTTATTAAGCGCATGTGGTCAGCAAGAGGAGAAGGCAACCGCATATGACAAGATTCAAAAAGAAGGAACGATTGTCGTCGCTACGGCTGGTACACTTTATCCGACATCTTATCATGAAGAGAAAAACAATAAGTTGACTGGATTTGACGTTGAAGTCGTCAAAGAAGTAGCAAAACGTCTTGATTTGAAAGTGAAATTCAAAGAGATGTCATTCGACGGTATGTTGACAAGTGTTAATACGGGTCAAGTTGATCTTGCCGCTAACGACATTACGATCACCGATGATCGTAAAGAAAAATTCGCGTTCTCAAAACCATATAAATATACGTATGGTACGGCAATCGTCCGTAAAAGTGATTTATCAGGCATCAAATCTCTTGAAGACTTGAAAGGGAAAAAAGCTGCCGGAGAAGCTACAACGACATATATGCAGATTGCTAAAAAATACGGAGCAAAAGAAGTCACGTACGATAACGCGACGAACGATCAGTATCTACGCGATGTCTCAAATGGTCGAACAGACGTTATCTTGAATGATTATTATTTGCAAACACTCGCTGTCGATTTCTTCAAGGACTTCGATATTACGATTCATCCTGATATCGCTTATAATCCAAGTCAGGTTGGTTTAATCATGGATTTAGATAACAAGGAACTTCAATCCAACATTAACGAACAACTCGATAAAATGAAGGAAGATGGCACATTAAAGGAAATTTCGAAGCAATTCTATGCCGGAAAAGATGTCTCCCAAATGCCTGACGTCAAAACGACGATCGTCGATGTGAACTAACGATGTCTTCAATTGATTGGCGGTCCGTCTTCAATCCGGAATTGGCGGTCGAATCGTTTCCTTATATTTTGAGTGGACTGGGACAGACGCTATGGATTTCCTTGCTCAGTATGGCCATTGGTCTCGGAATCGGGTTAATCCTTGCCCTTTGCCGTCTGTCTCACCTTCGACTTTTACGCATCGGAGCTAGCGCTTATATCTCGTTCATGCGTGGTGTTCCGATTCTCGTGTTGCTGTTCATGTTGTATTTCGGACTGCCGGTCATCAATATTCAACTTGACGCGTTAACAGCAGCCATCACCGGTTTTAGTTTGAACAGTGCTGCGTACATGGCGGAGATCATTCGCTCCTCTTTGTTATCGATTGATCGTGGTCAAGAAGAGGCGGCAGCGTCACTCGGTTTATCCAGGTATCGGACGTTTGTTGGTATTATTTTGCCACAAGCGATCCGGATTGCCATCCCACCACTCTCAAACGTTTTGCTTGATCTGGTTAAAGCTTCATCGCTTGCTGCCATGATTACAGTTCCTGAGATTTTTCAAAAGGCAAAAATCGTCGGTGGGCGCGAATTCGATTATATGACTGTCTATTTTGTCGTTGCGTTCATTTACTGGGGAATCTGTTCTTGTATCGCAGTCATTCAAGAGGTTCTCGAACGTCGTTTTGCGCGGTATCTGTGATTCATTGATATACAGTTATACAAACAGGCGATGGACTATGTCCATCGCCTGTTTACTCTCTTTTTTTGATATACCATATCGTCAGCCTTCTCGATATATCGTCAAAAAGTGTTCTAATTGTCTTGGTTGTAACGGGCGATGGAAGAGATATCCTTGCAACGTATGACATCCCAATCGCTCGAGCAATGCCGCCTCTTCTTCTAATTCAATCCCTTCAGCTACGATTGTCATATCTAATCGCTTTCCTAACTGAATGATCGTCTCGATCATCGCTCGTTTCTTCTCTGAATGAATGGCTTCTTGAACGATTTCTTTTGGAACCTTCAATTGATCGAATGGTAACTCCACTAATGGTTGCATGGATGAGAAGCCCGTTCCGAAGTCATCGAGCGCAATCCGAATCCCATATAAATGGAGTGCATTTAATGTCTCGATGATTTGCTCAGTTCCTTCGATGAAGATGTGTTCTGTCATTTCGATTTCGAGTAATGATGGAGGAAAGCCTGACTGTTTTAAGATTGCTAATACACGCTCCGTAAAATCGGGTTGGCGCAGTTCCCACGGCGAGACATTCACGGAAATCGTTAAAGGTTCCTTCCCCTCTTCCAACCATGCTTTTCCTTGGAAACAGGCTTGACGCATGACCCAACCTCCGAGAGTCTCAATGAAACGTGTCCTTTCCGCAAGTGGAATGAACTCAATTGGCGGAACAAGACCATATTCCGGATGATTCCAACGAATCAATGCTTCGACTCCTGTAATTTGACGCGTTTTTGCATTGACTTGAGGTTGAAATAAAATAAAAAAGTCGCGATCCAACTCTGCATCGTATAAGTCGCGTGTTAACTGAAGCGCCCGTTTTCGTTCATTTTGTGTCGCCAAATCTGTAATCGCATACACGTATTTTTACGATTGGATTTAGCAGTGAACAAGGCAATCTCCGTATCATTGATGACATGGTCCGTCGTTTCGTCATTCATATAGGAAACACCAATACTTGCAGTGACGTTAATCTGTTTAAAGTCGATTTGGACGCGTTCTGATACACTCGATAAAATATCGTCACAAAGGCTTCGTGCGTCGTAATGGCTTGGTGCATGCAGTAAAAAGGCACTTCCGCTTGCTTTCGCAATCGTACAATCCGGAAAGCGATTCATCAATCGACGACCAATGATGTGCAAAGTGCGATCACCTGTCCGGTAACCAAAAGCATCATTGACGGTTTTAAAATCATCCAGATCAACCATACAAATCATATCGCCTTCTCGCTTTTTGTTATCCACTTCAATGACAAAAGAAGAACGGTTCGACAAACCTGTCACGGGATCCGTAAATGCTTGTTCCTGTAGACGGGCTAAGTAGTCAATATTGCGTTCAAGACGAGTAACATATTGATTATGAATCAGTAAACTAATGATCGTCGCAATCAAGATGAGTCCGATGCGCGCGATGTGATCGGATGCAAACATCGAAGTATTTTCAAGTGACGGGGTTTGATACCAAATATAAAGAAGAGAAACCGTCGTGATGCTTGTTGCATACAGTAGCATCGTTCGGTTGATGACGACTAAGGACGCTAAAATGAAAAGAAGGGCACATGCCCAAACCGTCTGGACTCCCCGATCGATGAATGGATAATAAATATAAGGAATCAATAAAAAAATACTCGACATCATATGAGGTTTTAAACGATCTGACAACGAACTTTTACCGATGAAATATTGCACGATTCCAGCACTTGCAATGACAAGTGCACGTGTCCAATCCTCCCCGTTCAGACCAGAACGACTAAATACGTTGGCAACGATATATAAAACGGCACCACAACTCGTCAATACAAAAATGATCATCCCGAACAATTGATAATTTGCTCGAATCTCTCGATGATATTGCAGACTATTGGAAGAACGTCGCTGTGTATTCACCGCCATCCCCTCTTTCTAATTCCTGTCGTTTATTTTTCCTTATCAGAACCGAAATAAAACCTGAATTTTCTAAAAATAATAAAATATTGGGAAGTCATGATTTTAAGTAGAATGGGAATAGAGAGGTATAGAAAGGAGTAATGATTATGTCACATTTACTATTCATCGAAGCGAACGATAGCACACATCAAAAAAAAGGCATTAGCTCTGAATTGAACGATGCCTTTTTGAACGCGTATCGTGAAACACATCCGGATGATACAGTTACGGTTTTAAATTTATTTGAAGAACGTCTTCCCTTCTTCGATTTGAAACTGGCGAGCGCGGCAGGTCGCCTCTTTAAAGGCGAGGAATTAACTGGAGAGGATGCGACACATGCACAGCGACTTCAGGAGTATTTAAACGGTTTCTTAGATGCCGATAAGGTCGTCTTCTCATTTCCGATGTGGAACTTGACGGTTCCGGCACCGCTGCACAATTATATGGATTACCTTGCTCAAGCTGGTCAAACATTTCGTTATACGGCCGAAGGTTCGATTGGACTTGTTGAAGACAAACAAGTCCTGTTGATTCATTCACGCGGTGGTGATTACTCGACGAAAGAGAAAGCACCGAGTGAACACGCTGTTCGCTACATGCTCGATCTATTGGCATTTTTCGGCATTGAGGATGTATCGACTGTCATTCTCGAGGGACATCAGCAATATCCGGAACGTGCCTCTGAATTAATCGAACAAGCACTTCAAGAATGCCGACAATTCGGTCGTTCGTTCTAAGTTGGGAAGAGAACGTACTCTGCATGTTCTTCCAGAAGCAGTTTTTCATGAATTGGCATATCAAATACTCGAAAAATGGAATAGGCCATCGTAAAATCGCGTTGGATAGCTGAAAGATCGCCATTCAGTTGTTGAGTGAAATATCCTCGCTGATAATAAAAGTGACCTAAGAAATGACCATCTTCTATTTGAAGACTCTCTTGAATACCTTGTTCGGTGATTTTTAGACCGGCAAGGTATTTTTTTTGCCTAGAAAGTTGTTGTCCATAGTTATATAAAATCTTGATTCGAACCTTTTTCAATTCGATGGATGGATAATTCGATTGAATCAATGCCTGGAAGATACCCTCCGCTAAATCGAAGTCACCGTGTTCAACATACAAATTCGCTATCGCCATCTGAATTCTTATATACAGAATAGCTGATTCAAACCAAAGGTGTTCTTTATTGAGTAATCGTTCGAGCAATTGAATGGCTTTTAAGTAGTGAAGTTGACCACTTTTTTCCTGAACGATGACTTGATAATATGCTGCCAAATCACGAACTTCCTCAAAATCTACCGTTGAAAGAACATGTTCGATCATCTCTAAAGCATCAACGTATTGATTAGTACGCAATAGTTCTGCTAATTGCTCGTCATACGATTGAAAAACATCGCTTCGTAAATGATCCTGAAACAACATCGACAATGGTACTTTTAATCGTTTTGCGACTTGTTGGAGCAAATCGATGGTGGGTGAATTTTTACCATTTTCGATTTTACTGATTTCAGCTTGGCTACAAATGCCTTCACACAATTCTGCTTTGTGTAATCTTTTTTTCTTTTCGAATTCGCTTGATTTCATAACCAATCGAGACGGGTAAGTGATCCATTATATCGTCCTTTCTTTCACTTCCGTCCTCACATTTGAAAGTGGAGAAATTGTTTTTTTCCTTTTAAGACTAACGCGGCATGATTATCATTGCCAAAGGCAGTAAAAAGGGAATAGGCAAGAGTAAACGCATCATGAATATCACACTTTCGATAATTCAATTCTTCATAGAAACATCCTCTTTGATAAAAGAAATGTCCTAACATCGCTGTATCTTTTCGTTCGATGGATAAACAAATTCCTTGTTCAGTAACCTGTAGTCCTGTTTTGAAGTCATTTTGAAAATACAACTGTTGCGCATGATTATATATGATTTTACACTGTAATTTTTTGAGTGCGTATGTCGAATACTCATACGTTAATAAATCTTCGTAGATTTTTCGTGCATATGGATATTGACCGTTCAAATAATAATAGTTCGCGACTGACATTCGAATACGTAAATAAAGAACAGGATACTCTATTTCCATTTGGTGTTCATCCGATAAGCGAAGCAATTGGGAGATACATGTCCGATAATCGATATCTTTTTTACCTTCGCGAACGACCCAGTCAAAATATTGAATCAATAATTGAACGGAAGAAGGAAGACTAGTCGGTAAACGTTTCATAAATTCTAGCATTTCATCATAACGACGTTGCCTAGAAAAGTCCGACAGTTGTACGTCATAGTCCTGAAATAGCTTTACTTCATTTGAATCGATAAAGATTTGATCCATTGAAATATGTAATTTTTGAGACAAACGTTGAACAAGATCGATCGTTGGAATTATTTTTCCATTTTCAATCTTACTTAATTCCGCTTGACTACATACACCCTTTGCTAATTCTTTTTGTGTTAAATTTTTCTCGATTCGTAGTTGTTTTATCTGTTTACCAAATGACTCGATACGCAATCTTCCTCCTCCTTTCTTGTATTTTTTAGTCATGATCTTAGTCCAGTACAGATTGTAAATAAGAACCTTTCGTCTTTAGAACGATGGTAGCGTATTGTTTCATCTGAAAAGCAGAGAATAATTCATACGCCATCGTATAATCATATTTCATCTGCGTGACGTCCGTATCCATCCGTTCATGAAACTCACCACGTTGATAATACAAATGTGCTAAGTAGGAAGTCTGTTTCAATTGTCGACTGAGCTGTATGCCTTCCTCGATGATACGAAGACCCTTTTGAGGCTGACCCATTTTATATAATAATTTTGCATAGTTATAAAGAATCTTTAGTCGTTCACTCTTTAGACCGCTGATTTCTGTAGTAATGCGTAATACTTCATCATATATTTTTTCTGCTTGTTGGTACTGTCCGCATTCCGCATATAAAATGGATAATGCCATCTTGATTCGAAAGTAAAGCACCGGATCTTTCACCCTTAAATCCTCTTGGTCCATCCATCGCGTAAATAAAACGGAGGTCGTTCGATAATCAACTTGTTTTTTTCGATATGCAATCACAATTTCATAGTAGGTCATTAATCGTCTTATTTCATCAGAAGATTCATTTACTGAGATTTTTTTCATTTCATGAAAACATTCATTAAAAGCATTCTCGCGTAGTAAGGTACTGAGTTTTTGATCAAGGATATTTACCTGCTCCAATTGATGTTCAGAATCGCTCTTTAATAATTCTGATATAGGAACACGAAGTACTGTTGCGATTTGTTGTAATAATTCCACAGTCGGCATCGTCTTTCCGTTCTCGATTTTACTAATTTCAGCTTGACTACAAATCCCTGCACTCAGATCTTTTTGCGATAACCCCTTCAATTGTCGGAAAAATTTTAGTTTCTTACCAATTGGATGTTCGTCCTTCATCTAATCACCTCTTTGAAATAAACGAGTTGCACTTTTCATGAAAAAACCTTCTTGTTTACCAAGAAGGTCACGTATCCTTTTTATTAATTCTCAAAAGTGAACAACATATACGACTCCTTCATGCGAAGAATCATTTTCTTTCGAACGTCGTGCTCAAATGCATGAAATAGTGCATAGGCGACTGAATATTGTTTTTGGAGTGACTTCTCATCCTCACCTAAGTATTCATCATAGTGAGCGAGTTGATAATAAAAATGACCGAAGAGAAATGTATGATTATGCATCAAGCATAACTCATATCCTTTTTTTGCGATGACGATACTTTCCTCAGACTTCCCTTGGTACTCAAGGATCTGACAATGATTGAAGTAAATTTTCAATAGCGCATTTAGATGGGTATTGGACTGAAGAACTTCGATTTCATTTTCTAATTCCTGATACACGGATTCCGTTAAATGAAATAAGTCCTGCTCTGAATACACATTCGCAATTGCCATTTTGATTCGAATGTACAATTGAATGGACCGAGACCAGACTTCTTTTTCAATCAACAAGTTGCTGAGTAGGCTTGCCGCTGCCCGAAAATCGATTCGATTTTGCTTTAATTCAATGATCGTCTTGATGTAGCTTTTTAAAATGTCGATTTCGACAATGCTATCCTTTTCTTGCTGGTGAATTCGCTCTAACGCCTCTTTGTACTTCTCTTCTCGAAGCAAATCGGATAAGAATCGATCTAGTTGAAAGAACTTTTCCTCATCGGTATGTTCTTGAAACAACAAAGAGATGGGAACTTGCAACCTTACAGCAAGTTGTTGTAATAAATCAACAGTCGGTGAATTTAAGCCGTTCTCGATTTTACTGATTTCAGCCTGACTACATAAATCAGCACATAGTTCTTTTTGAGAATACCCCTTTTGAACACGAAATCGTTTTAAGTTTTCTCCAATTGGATTAGCTTTAACCATTCTATCAAATCCTCCAAATATCTTAAAACGTCTCACTGTATTTTGAATCATGCTTCGTGTTTAACGGTAGACTCAAAAGTAAATAATAAATGTTCTTTCTTTAGGTCAACGACTAATTGTTTCGTCGTTTCGAATTCAAATGCGTGTAGCAATGTATAAGCTATCGTATATGTCTTTTGAAATAAAGCGTTACCGACAGCTTCTTGATAATTTCCTAATTGAAAATAAAAATGCCCTAACAGGAAAGTCTGTTGAGATTCTAAGCATAAATTAATTCCTTTTTGAATAAACACATTCGCTTCTTCAAATAAATCTTGATACAAAAGAATTTGAGCATGATTAAAATAGATTTTTATCAAAGAAGTAATATATAAGGAACTATTGAGTCGTTCTAATAGCGTTTCAATGTCGGAATAAGTACCTGTAGTTAAATGATATAACTCATGTTCAGCATATATATTGGCAATTGCCGTTTTAATCCGAATGAATAAAGAAATGGATTCGTTCCAAACATCATACTCATTTAAAAGATTACTTAATAAGGACGTGGCTGTTCTAAAATCAAACCGATTTTGTTTCATATCCACGATGATCTGAAAGTAAGCACTTAATATGATTAAATTCATATTCTCTTTGTAATCATACTTTGAAATGAATTGTATGATTTGATCAAAATTCTCTTCTCGAAGTTGATCTGAAATAAATTTATCAAAAAAATCTATTTCTTCATTAGCTTGAGGATTCTCGAATAAAAGTGCAATCGGACTATTTAAACGAGCGGCAATTTTTTGTAATAATTCTACGGTTGGTGAATTTAAGCCGTTCTCGATTTTACTGATTTCAGCCTGACTACATAAATCAGCACATAGTTCTTTTTGGGTCATTTGCTTTTCGATACGTAATTGTCTGATTTTTGCACCGATTGATGAAGTTAAATCATCCATCTTTATCATTCCTCACTCACTTTCATCTACAGGAAATAGCAATAGATCTGATAAATGTGTTTCAAGAATTTTTCGGTATGCGTGATTATTCGTCGCGGTGAAAAATGAGTAAGCAATTGTATACGCTTCTTTAATACTTTTCTCGGAAGCGTTTAACGCTTCTAAAAAGAAGCCCTTTTGATAATAAAAGTGACCAATGTATGTTAAATCTTCTAGCTCTTTGGTTTCTTTTATAGCGTGTTCAACTTCTTTTAACCCTTCCTCGAATCGCTTTAACCGATATAAGTTACGTAAGTAATTATATATGATTTTCATTTTAATTTTTTTATACTCGCGTGTACGGTAAAGTAGTTTTAATAACGCTTCGTAAATTTGATGAGAATGCATGTAATCCCCATGATTCGTATATAGAACAGCGATTGCCATCTGAATTCTAGTGTAGAGAAGAAATGACTTTTCAACTAAACTTTCTTCAATGACTAATTTTAGTAACGCAGAAATACATGTTCTAAAATCGATGTTTCCTTTCTCATGTAATAATAGCTTTTGATGATATCGAATTAACACTTGAATTTCAAATTCAGTATTTGATTTCGCATATTCTTCTAAATCCTTCTCCATAGATGAGTAAGTTTTCTCTCTCATATGGCGCAGCATTCTTTGGTCAATTTCATTTAATTTTTGTGAGAGGATTTCATCTTCAAAAAACAATGAAATCGGGATGCGTAGTCTTCGACAAATCTGCTGCAACAAATCAATCGTCGGGGAATTTCGACCATTTTCGATTTTACTGATTTCAGCCTGACTACAAATTCCTTCACAAAGTGCTTTTTGTGTCATTCCTTGTTTTTTTCGTTCTTGCTTGATCTTATCACCAACAGATTGAATGACTGGATGCATGTAAGTCACTCCTCAAATCAAAAATATCGAACTCATGAAAAAAGTCTTCCGTTTCAAGTATATATCACTTGAGACGGAAGACGTGTCTATGCTTCCGGCGAGAATCGAACTCGCACTGCAGCATTACCATTGCTGAGGTCTGCCATTAACCTACGGAAGCTTGCAAAACCTGATTCTAGTATAACTTATAGAAAAAGACAAAACAAGAAGTCGATGCTTTTTCAGCTCAACTTCTTGTCACTAATTTACAATGTAGTTTTCGTTAGCGAGTTATCATAAACGACTAAAACTGAATAATGTTCATCCGCTTTAGACGCAACGAATGTTGAAAATTTTAATGTAATGATGGCGTTCGATCCGACCCCATTATTTTCAAAAAAGTCATTTAGTCTTTCCTCTAATTCTTCAGGCGATCGCCCGACGACTACTTTAGAATGCAACATGATCATCACTCCGTTCCGTTATGGTAGGTTCGAGTTTAGTAATTGCCTGATCGTATAAATATTAAACCTTTATTTTTTCGACTTGCCCCACTCTCTCCCTATCCGCTATGGTGAAATGGAGTCATTCAATTATTAAAGAACAGGAGTGAAGTCTGATGGAACAAATCAATTTCGATGAAACGATCGAGAAACGAAATACAGGATCCGTCAAGTGGGACGGGCTCCCTTCGCTGTATGGATCAGATGAGCTGATTCCGATGTGGGTTGCCGACATGGACGTCCGTCCACCACACCATTTGACAGAACGATTGACAAGACGTGCTGCTACAGGTCATTTCGGTTACTCGATGTTTGAAGACGAAGCAAAACGAGCGATTCAGCATTGGTTTCAAAAGCGGTATGACGTATCAATCACTACTGATTCCATTCTTTATTCAAGCGGTGTCGTTCCTGGACTTGCGCATACTGTCCTAGCATTGACTGAACCAAGTGATGAAATCATCATCCAAACACCGGTCTATCCTCCATTTCATCAAATCATTCAGTCTAATCAACGACAACTCATTGAAAGTCCGCTTCTTTTAGACAGTGAGACGTACCAGACCGACTTTCCACTTCTCGAACGACAAATGCGAACAGCACGTATGATGATTCTCTGTAGCCCGCATAATCCAAGCGGTAAAGTCTATCCGAGAGAAGAATTACAACAAATCGTCGAACTCGCGAAGCAACATGATGTTTATGTTGTATCCGATGAGATTCATGCGGACCTCGTCTATACAGGTTCCGTGCACACGCCTATTCTTGGATTGGATTATGAAAAACTCATTTTAGTAAGTGCACCATCCAAAACGTTCAATATTCCGGGTCTCTATGCGTCTTATCTGATCGTACCTGACATCTCGATTCGTCAACAGATCGAGCGTATCCAGCAGCGTCATTTCGTTCACCCGAATGCATTAGCTTCAACTGCTATTACAGCAGCGTATGGTGATGTTGCGAGTGAGCAATGGCTTTCACAATTACTTGTGTATTTAGAAGGAAATCGTGACCATGCTATTCGTCGGATTCGCCAAGAGATGCCAAAATTAGACGTTGTCATTCCAGAATCAACTTTCCTGTTGTGGATCGACTTCAAAGCACTCAAACTAGATAGTAAAATACGAGCAGATTGGCTCGTCAAGGAAGCAAAAATCGCTCTAACACATGGTTCTTCGTTCGGATCTGGCGGAGAAACATTTGAACGGTTAAATATCGGGTGTCCTCGTGTACAATTAGATCAGGCATTAGACCGTTTAAGCTCCGCATACCAACAGTTTTGGACCAATTAACATGATACGAATGATCCTAATTTATTAGGGTCATTTATTTTTCATTTAATTATTCTGAACATTCGAACTAGTAGAACTTCAACAGGGACTAAAACCGTCCCAATCCCTTAAGGCACTAGGCGTAGCGGTACTTTTCATGAATTTGACGTGACTTGCAAAGTCGTTTTATCCCCTGTAAGGTGGGGAACATATCATTTGGCGAATGAGTCAATACATGCTTGATCGCTGAAAAAAACTATTGCATTTGGAGGATTTAACTTTATGACGCAAGAATGGATTTCAATCATCCTGTATCTTGTTCTCATGTTGGCAATCGGTTATTTTGCCTACAAGCGAACGACGAATACAGAAGATTATATGTTAGGCGGACGCGATCTCGGTCCAGGTGTCACAGCACTCTCTGCTGGTGCATCTGATATGAGTGGATGGATGCTCATGGGACTTCCCGGCGCCATGTACGCGACAGGTGTTTCAGCACTCTGGCTCGCACTCGGATTATTGATTGGATGTTACGTAAACTATTTAGTACTCGCACCACGTTTTCGACTTTATACGGAAATGGCGAACGACTCGATTACGATCCCTGATTTCTTAGAGAATCGTTTTGAAGACAAATCACGTGTGCTTCGTACTGTATCAGCACTCGTCATCATCATCTTCTTCACGTTCTACACATCAGCTGGAATCGTCTCAGGTGGAAAATTATTTGTCAGCTCATTCGGATTTGATTACCACTATGGTATGCTCTTGACGATTGCGGTCGTAATCGCCTACACGTTATTTGGCGGTTTTCTCGCAGTTAGTTGGACCGACTTCGTCCAGGGCTGTATCATGTTCATCGCACTCGTGCTTGTTCCTGTCGTCGCATTGACAGACGTCGGCGGAGTCGATGGTGCATACAACTACGCTGAAAAATTAGACCCTTCGTTGTTTGATCCACTTAAAGGAACAACAGTTCTTGGAATCATCGGATTCCTTGCCTGGGGACTTGGTTACTTCGGTCAACCACACATCATCGTCCGTTTCATGGCGATTCGCTCAGTCAAGGATTTAAAAAGCGCCCGTCGTATCGGGATCGGTTGGATGTTCGTCTCAATCATCGGTGCGATGATGACTGGTCTTGTCGGGATTGCCTATTTCGAAGGACAAGGCAATGGACTGGGTGATCCGGAAACAGTCTTCATTCGTTTCTCGGATGTACTATTCCACCCGTATATCACAGGATTCTTAATGGCTGCGATTCTTGCAGCAATCATGTCGACGATTTCATCACAATTGCTTGTTACTTCAAGTGCATTGACAGAAGATTTTTATAAGACGTTCTTGAAAAAAGATGCATCAGATAAAGAACTCGTCTTAACAGGTCGAATTGCCGTTCTTGTCGTTGCGATCATCGCAAGTGTACTCGCTTGGAATCCATCAGCGACGATTCTTGCACTTGTCGGTTATGCATGGGCTGGATTCGGTTCTGCCTTTGGTCCAATCATCTTGCTTTCTCTCTACTGGAAACGAATGACGAAACAAGGTGCACTGGCTGGTATCATCTCAGGTGCCTTGACAGTCATCATCTGGGTTCAACTCGGACTTAGTACGACGCTTTACGAAATGGTACCTGGATTCTTCACAAGCTTGATCTTTACGGTCGTTGTCAGCTTGATGACGAAACAACCGGTCAATGCCGTTCAGGAAACGTTTGAAGAGATGGAAGACGAATTAAAAGACGCTGTTCAATAATCAGCGAATAACGAGTAAGACCTCTGCCGGAAAATCGGCAGAGGTCTTTTTTGACTTACAGTTCAATCACACCATAATGCAACTTCGACGACTTCCGCTTTGTTCGTTCGAACCCAAACCGTTCAAATAATGGGCTCTCATAATGTGCTTTTAAAACGATGCGCTGACGTGCCACACGCTTCGCCTCCATCATCGCTTCTTCGGATAAGGCTTCATAATTCGCAAGCGTTCGTAAAGCGTCGAGGTGCGTCGATTCTTCGACGGTCTGTTCGAACATGGGGTCAAAGTAGATGACATCAAAAGAATGATCCGGACATTCTTTCAAATAGGCAAGATGGTGTTTGACTTTCACTTCAATTCGTCGCATTGCTTGATTGATCGGTTCGTAGGATTCTTCCCACCGTTTTAATCCGTTCTTGACGACAAATGCTGTCTCAATCCGGCTCTCTAAACCGATGATCCGCCCCCGCTCTCCGATGGCATGACTCATGACGATCGCATCTGCCCCGAGTCCAAGCGTACAATCTAACACATGCATCCCTTCCGATAAGCGTCCGATTGAAACTAGTGGATCTCCTCCACCTGCATCAATTTGTTTGATGCGAAACACCGCACTTGAAGGATGGAAAAAGAACGATGTCGTCTCGCCTAGTGGATATAAATCAAGCCGCTGTTTATCGACGACAAGCACCGGTAACCCTGTCTCCTGTTGCAAGTGTTCTATGCTTTTTTTCTGACGCACGACGTAGATAAAATGTATCGTTTCATCCGCTAACAACTGCTTCACACGATGATGTACGTCGTCAGTCGGACGAAGACATGTCGTCAGTCCAATGGTTGGTTTCATAATGTGTTCCTCCATAAAAAAATAAGCTAGCCGGAGCTAGCTCATTTCTTTTTCTTCAATAATCCTTCGATGTCTTCAATCAATGCTTTTTTCGAAATCAGATCTTCTTGCTTTTCCTGTTCGACTTTTGCATCGACCGTCGTCCGCTTCATGAGTGCTTGTAGCGTCTCATCGATGCTTGACTTCAAATGATCGCGGTCTTCTTTATTAAGGGAAAGATCATGTTGAACTTCATCCCCTTGTTCATCTAATTGGCGTAAGCGTTCCGTCAATTGTTTCGCTTCACGATTCAAGTCCGAATACAATCGTTCGATTTGCTCTAGACGCAATTTGATTCCGTCACGTTCTGTGAACACGTTTTCCAGCCCCTTCCAGTATGCAGTTGTCTACATCATTACTTTACCATATTCCGAGGTAATTAAAACAATCACAAGATGATTACAGAATGACTTTTTTCAGATTTCTTCCTGCGGATCGATTCCAGTTAATTTTTGCAATTGCACGAAGGGTATCGCTATAATGTAAACGAAGCATCAATTGGGATGAGGGAGGATTTTGTGATGGAATTGAGACGTCGAACATTACGTCATGTCGATCAAGCTGAGTACGATCATTTCTTGAAGTATGGCGAGCAAGCATATGGACTGACTCCGCAAGAAATCAAAGGGTATGACCATGAGCTTGGAGAAGAGCGAGCTTTTGATTCCGTCGAGCACAGCTATCCTGAAGATTATTACTTTGATATCGTTGAAGCGGATACGATCCTGGGGCGGGTTCTGCTCTTAAAAATGGGTCACTACTTCCAACTCGACTTCATGGTGTTTGATCCCTATACGCGTCGGGGTCTAGCTACTCAAGCAGTTGCCGAAGCATTGACGTATTCTGGGGTACTAGATCGTCACGAAGTACGCGCGCGTGTCCTTGAACAATCACCACACGCTTCGTTTGCAAAACGCATTTTGGAAGCGAATGATTTTACGTCGACAGAGAACTATTACGTCAAAGGAAGACGTCGTCGGTACTCTCTGCAACGAATGGGCTAAAGACCGTCCGAAAGACCATGAAGCTCATGGTCTTTTTTTAATGCCCCTCATCTCTTCGTCACCTTTGACAGTTGATGAATTTCAGCGTACAATTTTCATCTGTATGAACAGAAAGGAGTACATCTCATGAACGAATGGTTATGGATCCCTTCCATTTTTTTAACGATGGGATTATTGATTTTCAGTTATTATTTATTTGGTAAGACAGGATTGTTGATGTGGATTGCCATCGCAACAATCATTGCAAACATCCAAGTTACACAAACCGTCCATATTTTTGGTTTCGTCTTCACGTTAGGAAACGTCGTGTATGGCAGTTGTTATCTAGCGACAGATATCCTCAATGAAAAATACGGAAAACAGGTCGCTCGTAAAGGCGTCTATATGGGGTTCTTCTCCCTGATCACGACGACCGTCCTCATGCAGTTCAGTCTCTTGTATACACCACTTGCTGATAAGGCTGCACTCGAAACATCCGATTCCTTGCATTTATTGTTTGGACTCTTACCATGGATTGCTGTTGGTAGTCTTGCCGCTTATCTCGTCTCGCAACTATTCGATGTCTTTATCTATTCAAAGATCCGTCAGAAGACAGGCGAACGTAAGCTTTGGTTACGGACGACAGGGTCAACCGTATTAAGTCAATTGCTTGATACGTTGACGTTTTGTGCGATTGCCTTTCACGATATGCCCTTCTCCATCTGGTGGCAAATCTTCATTACGACGTATCTTGCGAAATTCGTCGTCGCTTGGTTCGCGACACCATTCATGTATTTAGCAAAACGTATCCACCCAACGAAACAATCGACAGACGCTGCTGCATGACCTAAAAAAAACTAGAAGACTTGACGAAATTGTCGGATAATGGGAGTGGAGGTGCCTACATGAAAATCAAACGGAATGAACCATTTCGATATACGCTGAAAAAACCAATAACAGGTGAATTTCATTTATTGAAAAATAACCAGCGTACTCCCAATGGTCTGATGAAAATTCATAATATCTCACCGAACGGACTAGCAATCAGCACAGAACTAAAACTTCCACTTCACAAATCAATGAAAATCGTTGTTGAGTTCTCATTGATCGAGGGTCAAGAACCTTTATGCATCGAAGGTCAGTTATTGCATGAGAAGCCAGTGGGTCCCGAGAGACTGTATGGCATCCGCCTCAATCCGTCAACGACTGATCGTGATACGATCATCGCTCAGGTTAAACAAGTTGCTCAATTGGAACGATAATTTATTTAGCTGACTCAAAAGTCAGTCTCTACAAAGGAAAGGGTGGCAGAATGATGATCTGCCACCCTTTTCTCGTAAAAAAATGACGCGTCACACGCAACTCTTACAGGAATAAGCGCATTTATGCGCTTCAAAGACAAACAAGACCCGCTTTCCTGCTTGAATGAAGCAGGAAAACCGGCTTGTGTCTCGCCTGAGGAAAGGGCGTGAAAAGACGCGTCATTCTTTTTTTGAGTCAGCCCTCTGTTTTGTGCCTAGATGAATCATCCTTCAAACGTACGGAAGACGACGGCTTCGTAAGGTCGAAGCGTGAGTTCGTCGGTAACAGCGGACCCATCATAGTTTCCGATGACCCGGTCTGACGTATCATGCGTAGACGGAATGTTCACATCATGATCCGCAAACGAACAGTAGACATACCATGTCTCCCCTTCAAGCGTCCGTGAGTAGGCATATACTTCCGGATGATCTTCGAGTAAGAGTTGATAGCGACCATACACAACGAGTTCATGATCATGTCGTAGACGAATCAACTGTTGATAGTAATAAAAGATGGACTGCTCATCTGCAAGCGCCTGTTCGACGTTGATTTCCGGATAGTTTGGATTGACCTTCAACCATGGTGTTCCCGTCGAGAAACCAGCGTTCTCCGACGCATCCCACTGCATCGGTGTCCGCGCATTGTCGCGTCCTTTGATATGGATAGAACGTAGTAGTTCAGCCGGTGATGCCCCTTGTTCCGTACGTTCTTTCCACATGTTCCGAATTTCGATATCTTCATAGTCCGCGATGTCTTCAAAAGCGACGTTCGTCATGCCGATTTCCTCGCCTTGATAGATATATGGCGTCCCTTTTAACAAATGCAACAATGTAGCAAGCATCTTAGCTGACTCGACGCGGTACGTCGTGTCATTACCGAATCGACTGACGACACGGGGTTGATCGTGGTTGTTCCAATAGAGCGAGTTCCAGCCCGTCTCATGTAACGCCGTCTGCCACTTGGTGAAATTTTGCTTGAGTTTAAGTAAATCAAACGGAATGACGTCCCACTTCCCATTCGGACCTGAATCGAGATCCATATGTTCGAACGTAAAGACCATGTTGACCTCTTTACGTGCCGGATCTGTATATAGAATGGCATCATCCGTCGTCGCTCCTGGCATCTCACCGACTGTCAGGACATCGTATTTACCGAAAGAGGCTTCATTCATTTCGTGTAAAAATTCATGAACACGTGGTCCATTGATATAATGTTCTCCACCATCTCCATACAATGCTCCTGGATGGACCGTCGCATTTGGTAGTCCCGGTGTCTTCGAAATCAAGTTGATGACGTCCATTCGGAAACCGTCAATCCCTCGATCCAACCACCGACGAATCATCCCGTACACATCGTGACGCATCTGTTCATTTTCCCAGTTCAAGTCAGGCTGTTTCTTCGAGAATAAGTGAAGATAGTATTCATTCGTTGTTTCATCATATTCCCAGGCAGGTCCAGAGAAAATCGATCCCCAGTTGTTTGGTAGCGAACCGTCTGGATTTGCTGGGCGCCACATATAATAATCCCGATACGGATTGTCCTTGCTTTGACGCGATTCCGCGAACCACTGATGTTCATCTGACGAATGATTGATGACGAGGTCCATGACGATTTTGATATCTCGTGCATGTGCCTCATCTAGAAGACGATCAAAATCATCCATCGTTCCGAATTCCTTCATGATGGCTTCATAATCACGGATGTCATAGCCATTATCGTCGTTCGGTGAATCGTAGACAGGACTTAGCCAGATGACGTCGATACCAAGCGTCTTCAAATAATTCAACTTTTCGATGATCCCATTCAAGTCACCGATTCCATCCCCATTTGAATCATTGTAACTACGTGGGTAAATTTGATAAACGACACTATCATGCCACCATTTACGTTCCATCCTCAACACTCTCCTCTTTTATGTACGTAACGTGCTACAATATTGAGCAAACGATTGCATCAATTTGTAAAAGCGCTTTCAATTCTCACAACGTCATCTTAACATGTCCATGAGAGGTGCTCAAGCAAGAACCTCTACATATTTGATATCATGAAATATGAAATACAGGTGTTTACTACATCCAAGATGATGGGAAAGAAAGGTATGAGAAAGGAGTGTGGATAAATGTATCGTCGATATTTGCTCTTCCTTGTCTGGACGATTGCTATTGTCTTCATCTTATTATTTGGAAATAATCGTGTCTTTCCGGAAGGTTTCTTGATTTCGTTTTTACGTTTCGACCAAAGTCAATTTGATACTTCTGCTTTAAGTTTATTTGCTTTACTCGGTATTTATCCGTTCGCTTTCTTTTTACTATTTCTAGATGAGAAACGATTCATGCGACCTGGACCGCTCGTCGCAAGTATTGGATCCTTCTTCTTAGGTGCCTTCGTGTTGATGCCTTATGTCGCTCTCGCTATTCCTAGGAAAACTTTTCTTCCTTTTCGTCGTCGAGGATGGATTCCGACCGTCGTCGCCTTACTTAGCGTCGTGACGACATTATTACTGTGGATTGCTCTTGCTCGGTCTGATTGGAGTATATTCCGCATCTACTTTGAGACCAATCAATTCGTTCGAACGATGACCGTCGATTTGTTATTATTCTACATTCTACAAGTCTATTTGCTCCGGCGCATTCGTCTTCGGAATGCACAGTCATTAAAGTGGCAAGACGTGATTCCGCTCTTTGGTTTATTCCGCTATCTATTCGCAAGACATTTACCGACATCCTCAAAATCTTAATTTATGGTACAATGAAATTTGGATTTTTTGAAAAGGAGCTGTCATCCGATGGAACAATATCATGCACTTTGCGAACACATTTTGGAACACGGAACAAAAAAGGAAGACCGGACGGGAACGGGAACGCTCAGCGTGTTTGGTCACCAAATGCGCTTCTCCCTTCAAGATGGCTTTCCTCTCATTACGACGAAAAAGTTACATATGAAGTCGATCATCCATGAGTTGATTTGGTTCATCTCGGGTGATACGAATATTCGTTATCTACAGGAAAATGGTGTGCGGATTTGGAACGAATGGGCAGATGAGAACGGAGATCTAGGTCCTGTTTACGGAGCACAATGGCGCTCTTTTCCACGTCCAGATGGCACGACGGTTGATCAGCTGGCACAAGTCATTGAACAGATCAAGACGAATCCGGATTCTCGTCGTTTGATCGTCAGTGCTTGGAATCCTGGACAAGTCGATGAGATGGCTTTACCGCCCTGTCATCTCTTGTTCCAATTTTATGTCGCTGACGGAAAACTATCATGCCAATTGTATCAACGTTCAGCTGATGTTTTCTTAGGCGTACCATTCAATATTGCATCTTATGCGTTACTGACACATATGATTGCTCATGTGTGTGGACTTGAAGTCGGAGACTTCGTTCATACGCTCGGTGACGCTCATATCTATTCGAACCATGTGGAACAAGTCAATCTTCAGTTGACACGTACCCCTAAAAAATTACCGACGCTGCGCTTCGCTCGAACAGTCGATCGTATCGAAGACTTCCGCTTCGAAGACATCATCATTGAAGGCTATGATCCTGATCCTCACATTAAAGGTGTGGTAGCCGTATGATCACACATATCGTAGCGTATACAAAAAATCATGTCATCGGTCGTGACAATGCGATGCCTTGGCATCTTCCAGCTGATTTGGCTCACTTCAAACGTACGACGATTGGCAAACCGATCATCATGGGACGAAAGACGTTCGAATCCATCGGAAGACCGTTGCCCGGTCGAGAGAACATCGTCATTACGCGCGATCAGACGTTTGCAGCCGAAGGTGTAACGGTATGGCATGATCTATCTGCTTTACAACCATACGTCGATTCAGAAGAAGAAGTCTTTTTAATTGGTGGTGGAGAGTTGTTTGCTCAAACGCTTCCTCTTGCTCGCCGCTTGTATGTCACCGAAATTGATGCGGTTCTTTCTGGAGATGTACATTATCCCGAAATCCCGTCTTCATTTCAGATTACTTCCGAAATACATTATGATGCGGTCGAGGGAAACGATTATCCGTTCATCATTCGTCGATATGATCAGTAACCAAAAACCAGCCACATTGCTCCGTGTAACGGACGAATGTGGCTGGTTTTCTATGGAATTTGCATGATCCATTCAGTAATCCATTCCTCCATATCAGAATCGATCTGTGAGGTCATGATATAGTCTGTCGCACCGCATGATAGCGCATTGGCTAAACGATCGTCTTCTTGATCCGTCACGACCAAAATATCAATGATCGATTCCCGTTGTTGTCTCCACTCTTCTAATCGTACAAAGTTCTCTCTTACTACTTGATCAAGTGAAAGAATCGCCAATTGTAATTGCGTCGTCCGTCGATCGTCTAGCGGAATCACCTCAATATGGTATTTCGGATGATCCGGCATATCAAGAGTATGTACCTGTTTGAGCAATCCTTGCTCGACACGGATATAGACCGGTATTTTTTCGATGGATATCGCTGTCGAATAGGACACCACTTGATTACGGCCGTTACGTTTCGCTTGATACAAAGCTTCATCTGCCTCCGCTGTTGCTTGCGCCAGGGATGTGTGGAGATCAAAAGAAAAGGATAGACCAATCGAAATCGTTACTCTTAATCCGTTCGCAAAAATATGGCGCTCGACGCGCTCGCGAATTTTATTCATACTCGCAACTGCTTGCGGTAATGTTTCTGCTGAAAACAATAAGATGAATTCCTCACCACCAAAACGAATGAATTCATCGTCGAGACGAGCAGCTTGTTGAACGACGGTAGCTAATTCGGAAAGGACCAAATCCCCTGTTGGATGTCCATGTAAATCATTGATCCGCTTAAAATGATCGATATCAAAAATCGCTAGCCCAAATGTCCGCTGTTCACGTTCGAGACGTGCTACGCGACGATCAAAAGCATTTTGGAGATATTTCCGATTATAAGCTCCCGTCAATTCATCGACCAAGATCGTCGAAGATACGACCCTTAATTTTCGTAAGAGTCTCGCTAGACGAACATGCCGTTCTTCATTCGGCACTGTTTCATCCCAGTAGTCATCGGCTCCCATCTCATAGCTGACTTGACGAATTTCAGACCGGTTCGGACCTACGATGATGACGGGAACGAATGCCGACTCCATTTGTTTGATCAGTTTTTTAAACAACTCTAATGAATCCACGATAGATGCATGGTCGATGATGACGGCATCCATCGCAATATCATGTGATATCGACAACGTGTCTTCCACCGAACTGAAGAATCGTGACATATAGCGCTCCTGTTCGAGCGATTTCTTCCATTTGATATTTTCAAGAAAACGTCTTGTCACAGTGACCACCAATTCTTTTCGAATTCGATTGGCGCGTGAGCGTTCCGACAACTGATCGACGATGGGTTGCAGCAATTCTTTGACGCTTGACTGCGAAATGACAGCGTCCATTTGTTCCCACGTCACTTTTTCACGGCTGACTTGATCAGCGAGTCCCTTAAAGAGCTCTTCTCTCCCGAGTCCTTCGAGCCAGCTGGCTAAAGCTAGCAATTCTGTCCGTGGTACGTTCGGCATTCGAAGTAATGTCTCTACCATGACAATCGTTTGTTGCAGTTGTTTTTCTGCCCGTTTTCGACTCCGTTCCATCCAATCCCCTCTCTTTCTATAGATCCGAAGAACCGTCCTCGGATAAAGAGAAAGCGAGGGAATTCCCCCGCTTTTTCAACTCACGCTTTTAAGTTCGGACGGACCATATCTGCTGGTACGATCCATTGATCATATTGTTCTTCTGTTAATAAACCTGTCGCAAGTGCTGCTTCTTTTAGAGTGGATCCTGACTGATGCGCCGCTTTCGCAATTTTCGCCGCATTCTCATATCCGATGTGCGGGTTGAGTGCAGTGACGAGCATCAACGAACGTTCGACGTTTTCAGCGATGACGGACTGTTCTGGTTCGATTCCGATCGCACAATGGTCATTGAACGAATGCAAGGCGTCTGTCAATAAACGAACGGATTGAATGAAGTTATACATGATGACCGGTTTAAAGACGTTTAGTTCGAAATTCCCTTGACTTGCAGCAAAACCAATCGTTGCATCGTTTCCAAGAACTTGCGCTGCGACCATCGTCAACGCTTCACTTTGAGTCGGATTGACTTTCCCCGGCATGATTGAGCTTCCCGGCTCATTTTCTGGAATCGTGATTTCACCGATTCCTGCTCGTGGACCTGATGCGAGCCAGCGGACATCGTTCGCGATCTTCATCGCGTCCATCGCTAGCGCTTTGACCGCTCCATGTGTGAAGACGAGTTGATCGTGGCTCGTTAAGGCATGGAATTTGTTTTCCGCGCTTGTGAATTCATATCCCGTTTCTTCACTCATCTTTTTCGCAGCCAAATCACCGAACTCAGGATGAGCGTTGATGCCGGTTCCGACTGCCGTACCGCCGATTGCTAATTCCGTTAACGGATCAAGCGTCCGTTCGATCATTTGCTTCGAAAGTGCAAGCATCCGGACCCAACCACTGATTTCTTGACCGAGTGTGATCGGTGTAGCATCTTGCAAGTGTGTCCGTCCAATTTTGACGATATCCGCAAACGCGTTCGCTTTTTCGTCAAGTGTCGCATGCAGAGCATCAATCGCTGGGAATAGTGATTCCAGCAAGACTGTTTTTGCCGCTAAATGCATTGCTGTCGGATATGTATCATTTGAACTTTGTGATTTGTTGACGTCATCATTCGGATGAATTGTCGTCTCACTACCTTGTTCTTTTAACTTGCGTGTCGCGACCCGAGCGATCACTTCGTTGACGTTCATATTGGATTGTGTACCTGAACCCGTTTGCCAAACGACAAGCGGAAACTCATCATCGAATTTCCCCGCGATGATTTCGTCACATACTTCAGCGATGACACCCGCTTTTTCTGCCTCAAGCACGCCTAAGTCACGGTTCGCAAGTGCTGCTCCTTTTTTCAGGACTGCAAAGGCACGAATGACTTCAATCGGCATTTTTTCCGTTCCGATCTTAAAGTTTTCTAGACTACGTTGTGTTTGTGCGCCCCATTCCTGCGCTTCTGGTACACGAATTTCCCCCATCGTGTCACGTTCTACACGGTATTCCATAAACAAATTCCCCCTTTTAATTACTTCTCTTCTAGTTTACCGGAAAGCTTGCGGAATGGGAATGAGGGAGACAGTTTTGGGGAATAGTTTATTATCGAAAAAGGAGTGAAGATTTTATGTGGTTGATAAATTTAATGATTGTTTTGTTATTGATTCTGGCAAACGGCATTTTTGCGATGACCGAACTCGCTTTGCTTTCCTCAAAACGTCCGAAATTGGAAAAAGCAGCGAATAATGGTAAGAAGTCAGCCCATGTCGCGTTAGAGTTACTCGATCGCCCGACCGATCTGTTATCGACCGTACAAGTCGGCATCACGTTGATCGGAATCGTCAATGGTGCATTTGGTGGTGCCGCATTATCTGGTCCTGTCATCAACTGGCTCGCTCAATTTGAATGGATGGCTCCTTATGCCAGTACAATTGGCTATATTCTCGTCGTAACGATCATTACCTACATTTCGCTTGTCATCGGTGAACTTGTTCCTAAGCGTATCGCCCTTGTCAGTCCTGAACGGGTTACGATGTGGCTTGCCCCACCGATGCGTTTTTTCTCAATCGTGCTTCGACCATTCATTTGGGTTCTAAGTAAGTCGACGAGTTCCATCTTCCGTTTGATTGGTTTGGATCGCCTACAGACAGAAGACGAGACGGAAGACGAAGTCCGGCAATTACTGATTCGTGGTACGCAAGAGGGAACCTTCAACCGGTCTGAAGCGGAGCAAGTCTCTCGTGTGTTTGATTTTCATGATTTGTACGCTTACGAACTGATGGAGCCGCGTACCGTTACCGAATGGATTGACTTAGCGGATGACTCCGACACGATCTTACAAGAGCTTCGGCAAGCGCGACATCGAAACTTACCGGTTGGTCATGGTGACTTGGATCACTTCGTCGGTTTCATTGATGCGAAAGAAGTGCTATCAACGGAACGACCTGTTCAGGAACTGGAACGACTGATTCAGTCACCGCTGATTGTTCCCCGTCAATTAAAAGCAACCGTTTTACTCGAACGGATGCGGAAGGAAACTGTATCAATTGCTTTCGTTTTAGACGAGTACGGGGGGTTCCTCGGTATGATTACTTTATTTGATATTCTCGAAGCATTTGTCGGTGAGATTTCAAGCGTCGAGGAAGAACCGGAACTCGTCATGCGGAAAGATGGGTCGTTCCTCGCTGATGGATTATTGCACATCGATGATTTGAAACGAACGCTCGGTTATACAGATGACTTACCTGGAGAACAGTTGAACGCCTATCATACGGTTGCTGGTTTAATTTTATATACGTTAGGTGATGTACCCTCCCGTGGGAGTACTGTCGAAATTGGACCGTATCGGTTTGAAGTCGTCGATTTAGACGGACGACGCGTCGACCAAATTTTGATTGAGCGCATCGAACATAAACAAACACCCCTACCGTGAGTGAACTGCCCCATAAAAGTTGGACATAAAAATCCAACTTTTATGGGGTGTTTTTTATGGTCAAATATACAAAGGCGTTTAAAGTCCAAG
>NZ_JACSNE010000051.1:0-3469 GCF_018619035.1 Exiguobacterium sp. s168
CAAGTCGCTCCGCTCGGAAACGTCTTGCCGATCAAATCGAAGGAACACATCTATCACTCTTTGATGGCAAAGAAGGTCATCGGGACACACCACGCGGAATACTTGTATCCGCTTCGCTCGGAGCCGTTCAAACGCAAGATGCGTGCAGATCGTGTCTTCATCCAACACGGGGTTCTCGGAACGAAGAACATGAACAATCAATACGGGAAATTTGCTGCTGCCTTCGACACGGATTTGTTCCTTGTCAGCTCGGAGCGGGAAAAACGACTCGTCACACAAGATATGGGATACGCTGAGCGCGAGGTCAAAATTACTGGCTTGTCTCGCTTTGATGCACTCTTGAAAAATGACGTCCCGGTCAAACGTCAGATGCTCGTCATTCCGACGTGGCGGTCGTGGTTACAGACGCCACTCCAGTTCTTCGAATCAGAATACTATCAGCAGTACCAAGCGTTCCTATCGAGTGATCGTTTGCATGCGTACGCGAAACAGCATCGTCTCGAGATCGTTCTTTGCCTGCATCCAAACATGCAGCAATATTCGAGTCATTTCGAGAACTTACCGATCACGGTCATCCACCAAGGCGAACGTGACGTCCAAGGGTTATTAAAAGAGAGCCTGTTGCTCGTCACTGACTACTCGAGTGTTGCCTTTGACTTCAGTTTCTTAAAGCGACCGGTTCACTATCTCCAATTCGACCCGAAACGCTTCATCGGTCCACTCGGTTCATATCTCGATCTCGAGAACGAATTACCGGGTCGAATCTCAAAAACGATTGATGACCTGTTCGACGATCTTGACGCGACGGCACGCCATAATTTTGAGATGGCGGACGAATACAAACGACGCGCTGACGTCTTCTTGACGAAAACGGATACGACTTACTCTGATCAGGTCTATCAAACAATCGCTAATTATACGAAACAGACGAGCCTCTTTGAAAAGATTCAGACGAACGAGGCAGCGAACATCCTCTTTAAGGTCTATCGCCGAAGCCGGTTCTACTTCCCGACGATGAAGGCTGGATACCGGCTCATGCAACGCGTCTTGCCGGTCGACCCGAAACTCGTCGTCTTCGAGAGTGGGCTCGGTAAACATTACGCGGACAGTCCGCGTTACATTTACGAGGAACTGAAGAAACAAGCACTCGGCTACAAAGTCGTCTGGATCTATAACAAGAAGCTTTATCTCGGAGATCCGAACGCAAAAGTCGTCAAACGCTTATCTCCTGCCTATTTCTATTACATGGCGACGGCGAAGTTTTGGGTCAACAATCAGAACTTCCCGCATTACATGACGCGGCGAAAAGAGACGACCTACATTCAGACATGGCACGGCACACCTTTGAAGAAGATGTTGTTTGACTTAGACGAGATCCATGGACGGGACGAAGGCTATGTCGAGCGTGTAACGAACGCGATCCAGCAATGGAGCGTCCTCTTGTCTCCGAGTCCCTATGCGACGAACATCTTTAGAAGTGCGTTCCAGTACGGGGGACCGGTCGTCGAATCTGGTTATCCGCGAAACGATCTCTTCTTTACGGCGAATAATGCGGCGACAATCGAACGGATCCGGACGCAGCTTCAACTACCGGAAGACAAGAAAGTCATCTTGTATGCACCGACTTTCCGTGACCATCAGTCGCTCGGTAAAGGGAAGTTCTACTTCGACTATCCGTTTGATTTCGACCGGGTCGCGGAAGCGTTAGGCGATGAGTATGTCTTCTTGATTCGGACGCATGTGCTCGTCACGAAAAAGCCGAAGATTCCAGCGCAGCACCGGGAACAATTCATCGACGTGACGGCCTATCCGGATATTCAAGAACTTTACTTGATCACCGATCTACTGATCACAGACTATTCTTCTGTTTTCTTCGACTTCGCGAACATGAATCGTCCAATGATGTTCTATGCGTATGACCTCGATCTTTATCGAGATACGTTACGCGGCTTCTACCTGGATTACTACAATGACCTTCCGGGACCGATCTTAGAAACGGAAGAGGCTTTGCTTCACGCCTTATCGGACATTCCGCGTCTGACGAAAATGTATCAAGCGCAACTCGATACGTTCCGTGCGACATACGGTCCGATGGAGGATGGGTTTGCCGCTTCTCGTGTCGTCGATGCGTACTTCAAAACGGATCAAATGATGCGCACTCAAACCCTTGAATTACTTGAACAACCAGACGGCAGTTACTCTGTTTGACCGATGATACGAAAAAACGAGGCTGGGACATAACTCAGTTTCACAAACGAAAGGCCCTCGAAACGTGTAGTCGTTTCGAGGGCCTTGTTCTATGACGAAAAACCGATTCTGAATAAACAAATAAGGACAACCTCTGATAAAGTTAAAGTGACTAAACTATAACCATCGGAGGTGCCCTTATGTTTAAAGATTATAACATGAACCAGCTGGTTCTGCCCTTAGATTTAGAAGTTCGTCTTCAAGAAAATGATATCGCGTTCGCTGTCCATCATCTCGTCGAATCCATTCCGGATGATGTTTTCGATCCTTTCATGCGGACGACGGGATGCCCTGCTTATCATCCGCGGATGATGATGAAAATCATTTTATGTGCCTACACACAGTCGGTCTTCTCCGGTCGGAAGATTGAAGGATTACTATCCGATAGTCTGCGGATGATGTGGCTAGCGCAAGGGAATGCGCCGAGCTATCGTACCATCAACCGTTTTCGAGTGCATCCCGCAGTCACTCCAATCTTGAAGCAAGCCTTCGTTACCTTCCGTTGCCATCTCGTCGAGATGGGAGAAATCAATGAAGAAGCCATCTTTATCGATGGTACAAAGCTAGAGGCGAATGCGAACCGATACACCTTTGTTTGGCGGAAATCGATCGAACGTCATAGTTCGTCTCTCGTGGACAAATCGAATCGTATCTATGACAACCTCGTCGAACAAGACATCCTACCGGAAATTGAACGAGAAAGCCCGGACGAGCTCACTCTCTCAGAACTCGAACACATGGGTGAAGCTTTAGACGCACATATCGCTTCCATCAACCAAAAAATCGAGGCGAGTTCGGATACTCAAGAAAGAAAACGTCTACGTTCTGAACGGAAGGAACCACGTCTCCTTCGAAAGGAGATTACAGATTTCATCGAGCGGAAACAGAGATACGCCCTCCAAAAGAGGACGCTCGCTGGACGGAACAGCTATTCGAAAACAGACACAGACGCGACGTTCATGCGAATGAAGGAAGATCATATGCAAAATGGACAACTCAAGCCAGGCTATAACGTTCAAATCGCGACCGAAGGACAGTACACACTCGCTTATGATATTTATCCGAATCCGACGGATGCCCGGACGTTACTCCCCTTTTTAGATGAGATCAGCTCATATTTACCACTACCACCGCATATCGTTGCGGATGCCGGCTATGGGAGTCAGGAGAATTATCAGGATATTCTGATGCGCCGAGGGCGCATTCCACTCATCCCTTATAC
>NZ_JACSNE010000052.1:0-3212 GCF_018619035.1 Exiguobacterium sp. s168
TCAGCTTATCTTTGACTACTGCCCATTTCACTTCACTTGAATATACGTTTTTGCCCATGCAAAAACACCTCCGATGTTAGTACTTTTTAGAAGTGTACCACTCCGAAGGTGTTTTATATTGTCTCAAAATTTTAGGTTAGCCCACGGTTGCCCTTCATGGTCGCAGTTTTTAATCACTTAGACAGTAAACCTGCCTGTGACTTGTTTTAAATCATCCGCCATCGTCGCAAGCGACTGAGACGCAGACGAAATTTCTTCCATCGACGCCATCTGCTCCTCGGTCGACGCGGAGATGTTTTGGGTTCCGGCAGCCGTTCCTTCCGTCACCGCTTGAATTGTTCGCATGACGGAGGCGATCTGCTCACTCGCTGCCGCCATTTCTTGTACGGCACCGGACACTTCTTCGACGTGCCCTGTCACGTCGGTGATGGCTGTCTCGATTTCTGAGAATGAGGCACCGGCTTGATCGACAACGGCAATTCCACTCGTCATCTCGGTTGAGACTTTCTCCATCGAGGCGACCGATGCTTCCGTCTCTTGTTGAATGACCCGAATCAACAACTCGATCTGTTTTGCCGAGACCGCTGACTGCTCCGCGAGCGTCTTGACTTCCGCTGCGACGACGGCAAATCCGCGTCCTTGTTCGCCAGCACGCGCCGCTTCGATTGCTGCGTTTAACGCAAGTAAGTTCGTCTGCGCCGCGACACCTTTGATCGAATCCGTGATTTGTCCGATTTCCTGCGATCGGTTACCAAGACCATCAATGACTTGGCTCAGACGAGAGACGTCTTCTTGAATCCGTCCCATTTGTGTGCCGAGTGTTCCGACGACTTGACCACCGAGTGCGACTTTTTCCATCGCATCCGCTGTACGCTCCGTCATTTGTTGGGCATTGCCGGCGACGTAACGAACCGACGTCGTCAACTCTTCAATCGTCCGTGAGGCGTCGGATACTTGATGCAATTGTTGACTTGCACCGCTTGCCATCTCTTCCATCGTCACGGCGACCATTTCCGTAGCTTTCGTCGTCGATTCCGCATTAACGCTTAACTCGTCCGATGCGACAGCGACACGGTCAGCCGTACCGGTTAGTTCAAGTACGACTTGTTGCTGTGAGGCAATCATCTCGTTGAAAGACGTCGTCAACTGTCCAAGTTCGTCTTTGGAGTCGTATGTTCCACGGACGGTCAAGTCCCCGTTCCCCGATTGATCCATCCATCCCTGCAATTGACGAATCGGACGAGTGATGAGACGTGTAATGTACATCGCAAGTCCTGCAAACAAGAGAACCGCGAGAAAAAAGATGCCGAGCATTAAGTAAAAGGCCGTTTGTTTTTCAGCTTGATTCTGAGCGTCTAACGCTTTCGCTTGCTTCGTCATCGAAGCCATCAACGACTTCGCAGAATCCGCGACGTTATCCCGGACTTGTTCCAGACCTTGCGTATACGCCGTATAGGCTTCTTCGGTCTCGTTGCGCGTCGCCGCATCCTGGACGATCGTCATCGAATTATCATAGGCGAGGACGTTATCCTTTAATTCTTCAAGCTGTTTCTTTTCTTTGGCATCGAAATGCCCTGTTTTTTCGACCTTCGTGACCGACGAACGAATCTGCGCCTGACGCGTATCGATCTCAGCTTGCAGTTCCGTGACCCGCGTCTCGTCCTTCGTTAACATCATCTCGACTAAAAAAGAATCGAGCGCGCGTGTATCGATTCGGATTTGAGCTACTTCCTGGATCGGTATTAAGTTTTGCTGATACATCGCTCGGGAAGCATTCGACATCTGATTCAAGAAATAGAGTCCTGCTCCCGCAATCAAAAGCATCGCAACGACGGCTGTTGCGATCAAAGCTTGTATCTTCCGTCTGACTGACATATGTTTCATTCCATCCCCTCCCGTTTTTGTTATCGGTTTAAGAATGAAAAAGTTGACTATTTTTTCAATATTCCCATACTTTAGATGTGCTTTGGTAAAGACTTGCCGTACGACTTTCTCCCTCACGTTCGATATAATCAGCATACAGCAGTTGAAGAAAGGATGAATCGTATGCAACGTGTAGCCAATGAGATCACGCAATTCCGCGGCAGTCATTATGAGTTCGGTCGCGAACAAGGGCGTTACGTCAAACGAAACCAGTTGCTCCATAACCGGGAGGACAACTGGAAAATCCGTGTTCCGCGCTTTCAAGTCGATCCGGTCGAGACGAAGGAGATGTTTCTCCGGTACGCCCCGCATATTTGGGACGAGTTACTTGGACTCCAGGACGAACTTGAACTGTCGCTTCCGGATACGTTACTTCATTTTGGACATTACCGAGTCGAAGGACCGAAAAGCGGTTGTTCGATCATGACCGGTGATAATTTCCTCGTCCGCAATTACGACTACCATCCGATGACGTACGATGGGCGATTTTCCGTCTTTCAACCGAATGATGGTGGTTCCGCAATCATCGGTCCAGCCTCGCGTGTGACTGGACGAATGGACGGGATGAACGAACACGGTCTTGCGATGGGCTATAACTTCATCAATCGTCGCCGTCCGGGAGATGGATTCGTCAGCTTCATGATCGGACGGATCATCCTCGAGATGTGCACCTCGGTCGACGATGCAATCTCACTCGTCAAAGAGATCCCGCATCGCGGATCGTTCACATACGTCGTCCACGATAAATCCGCGCGTTCATTCGTCATCGAAGCGACGGCGCGGGATGTACAGGTACGCGAGACAAACATGTGTACGAACCATTTCGACTTGCTTCAACATGAGAATCGCTACCACCTCGATGACTCAAAACGTCGGATGATGGAGTTAAAAACCCATCAACACATGATTCAAGACGCAGAATCAGCTTTCCGACTATTGAACGATACCGATAAAGGTGTCTTTGCAGATTTATATGCCCAGTGGGCGGGAACGATCCATACGTCTGCCTACTTCCCGGAAGAGTTGAAGGTGTGGTCCGCGCTCGGTGGTGATCAAGAACCGGTCACGTTCGACTTTGCCGACTGGCTCGCTGGCAACGATTTTGCAGCAAGCGAAATCACGGGAGAACTGGAGACGAACATCCAGTTCGCGAACACTTTACAGACGTGGCGTTAAACGAAAAAGCTTCCTCCTGCTCGCTGAACTGCCCCATAAAAGTTGGACATAAAAATCCAACTTTTATGGGGTGTTTTTTATGGTCAAATATACAAAGGCGTTTAAAGTCCAAG
>NZ_JACSNE010000053.1:0-2926 GCF_018619035.1 Exiguobacterium sp. s168
CAAGTCGCTCCGCTCGGAAACGTCTTGCCGATCAAATCGAAGGAACACATCTATCACTCTTTGATGGCAAAGAAGGTCATCGGGACACATCATGCCGAGTACTTGTACCCATTAAAATCAGAACCCTTTAAAAAGAAAATGAAGGCAGACCGAATTTTTATCCAGCATGGTGTTTTAGGTACTAAAAATATGAATGAGCAGTACGGAAAATTCGCACCGGCATTTGATACGGATTTGTTCCTTGTCAGTTCGGAGCGTGAAAAACGCCTCGTTACGCAAGATATGGGTTATTTAGATCGGGAGGTCAAAATCACTGGGCTATCTCGTTTTGATACGTTGCTCCGAGATGATGTTGAAGTTAAACGTCAGATGCTCGTCATTCCGACGTGGCGGTCGTGGCTACAGACGCCACTCCAGTTCTTCGAATCAGAATACTATCAGCAGTACCAAACATTCCTATCGAGTGATCGTTTGCATGCGTATGCGAAACAACATCATCTCGAGATCGTCCTTTGCCTGCATCCAAACATGCAGCAATATTCGAGTCACTTCGAGAACTTACCGATCACGGTCATCCACCAAGGCGAACGTGACGTCCAAGGGTTGTTAAAAGAGAGCCTGTTGCTCGTCACTGACTACTCAAGTGTTGCCTTTGACTTCAGTTTCTTAAAGCGACCGGTTCACTATCTCCAATTCGACCCGAAACGCTTCATCGGTCCACTCGGTTCGTATCTCGATCTCGAGAACGAATTACCGGGTCGAATCTCCAAAACGATTGATGACCTGTTCGACGATCTTGACGCGACGGCACGCCGTAATTTTGAGATGGCGGACGAATACAAACGACGCGCTGACGTCTTCTTGACGAAAACGGATACGACTTACTCTGATCAGGTCTATCAAACGATCATGAACTATACGAAACAGACGAGCCTCGTTGAAAAGATTCAGACGAACGAAGCAGCGAACATCCTCTTTAAGGTCTATCGCCGCAGCCGGTTCTACTTCCCGACGATGAAGGCTGGATACCGGCTCATGCAATGCGTCTTACCGGTCGACCCGAAACTCGTGGTCTTCGAGAGCGGTCTTGGTAAACATTACGCGGACAGTCCGCGTTACATTTACGAGGAACTGAAGAAACAAGCACTCGGCTATAAAGTCGTTTGGATCTACAACAAGAAGCTTTATCTCGGTGATCCAAACGCAAAAGTCGTCAAACGCTTATCTCCTGCCTACTTCTATTACATGGCGACGGCTAAGTTTTGGGTCAACAATCAGAACTTCCCGCACTACATGACGCGGCGAAAAGAGACGACCTACATCCAGACGTGGCACGGCACGCCGTTGAAGAAGATGTTGTTCGACTTAGACGAGATCCATGGTCGGGACGAGGGTTACGTCGAACGAGTGACCAATTCGATTGCGCAATGGAGCGTCCTCTTGTCCCCGAGCCCCTATGCGACGAACATCTTTAGAAGTGCGTTCCAGTACGGGGGACCGGTCGTCGAATCTGGTTATCCGCGAAACGATCTCTTCTTTACGGCAAATAATGCAGGGACAATCGGACGGATCCGGACGCAGCTTCAACTGCCGGAAGACAAGAAAGTCATCTTGTATGCACCGACTTTCCGGGACCATCAGTCGCTTGGTAAAGGGAAGTTCTACTTCGACTACCCGTTTGATTTCGACCGGGTCGCGGAAGCGTTAGGCGATGAGTATATCTTCTTAATTCGGACGCACGTGCTCGTCACGAAAAAGCCGAAGATTCCAGCGCAGCACCGGGAACAATTCATCGACGTGACGGCGTATCCGGATATTCAAGAACTATACTTGATCACCGATTTACTGATCACAGACTATTCTTCTGTTTTCTTCGACTTCGCGAACATGAATCGTCCGATGATGTTCTATGCGTATGACCTTGATCTCTACCGGGATACGCTGCGCGGGTTTTATCTCGACTACTACAACGATCTTCCGGGACCAATCTTAGAGACGGAAGAGGCTTTGCTTCACGCCTTATCGGACATTCCGCGTCTGACGAAAATGTATCAAGCGCAACTCGATACGTTCCGTGCGACGTACGGTCCGATGGAGGATGGATTTGCTGCTTTAAGGATTGTTAATAAACACTTTAAAGAGGACACATCGACAATAACAGAAAAACTTGATGGCAATTCTTCTATTTAATTTTTACACGATTCTCACAAATAATGAATTGCTCCATATTAAGTAGATTGTTAAAGTAATAAAAAATTCTTAAACGGCTTAAGTCCTGAATTTTAACAGGATCAAGCCGTTTGGCGTTTTTAATAGTTTTTTTGATAATGTAGATTTAAATTAACTAATAAATCTGGTGGAAGAGTTTACATAGCTCATCGAATTATGTAAATAACTATTCTCGTGATTCAATACGTTCTCAAAAAAGTATCGGAACGTGATTGATGTGTTTACCAATAAGAAACATAATTGTTTTTTTCATTCAACTTAGAATATGTGACGTATGTAAATTACTATATTGAAGAGATTTGCGTTAAGAAAAGTATATTCAACTGCATCAAATACAAGATGATTGCTAGAGCGATGATAAACGAGAGCATGACTTGTGTTAGCGAAATCTAGGAAAATTATTTAATATTGCTTTGATTTTATTTTTTCGAGTTTTTCATTCAAGCTTATCGAATTTCTATTACCTTAACCAATAGACTAGTCTTCATATCTTATTCAAATATTGATACTAAGATTCGAAAAACTACAACTTATCATATTGTATAAAAACTTCCTTCTCACTTTTTAAAATTGCTAACTTTTCAATAAAACAGAATTTTTTAAGTATATGACGGTTTGTCAAATTAAGCGCAACACTTCTTCGGAAAAGACCTCGTATGCAGTTTTCCAATCCAAACACTTCCTTGGTCGATTGTTG
>NZ_JACSNE010000054.1:0-1871 GCF_018619035.1 Exiguobacterium sp. s168
TCCGCACGTTTGTTATAAGTAACGATTTGTAATTTGGAACTAGCACCACCAACATAATACGTCTGATTGTCTCCAGCACCGCCCCAAAACATACTCCCCGGACGACCTAAGTAATCAATCCATCTCACACCTTCTAAATCCTCTTCATAATCAAACGCCAAGTCCGCCCGAGTACAATATACGTTTTTCAAGTAACCAATGATCGACCTATACAAAGCGAAAATCTCAGGGTCTTTCGAGTGCTTAGGATTAAACTCAAAACGTATCTGAGGAACCTTAGCATCTTTTCTAGCTACTTGAATGATTCCCTTACCACCAGGAATCGTATAAGCATATTCGTAAGGATAAGCACTTCTTATTCTATTCAACAAAACTCGATACTCTAGGTAACGAATAAGATTTTCCAAATCCTCATTCATATCCCCCAAAATAGTTAACCGGTCTAAAGAAAACGAAGTCATTTCATCACCAACTTTTCTGCTAATGTGGAATTAAAATCAAGTTAAAAAGGAAAGGAGCGAGGTCTGCAAATTAAAAAGTTTTTAGGGTTATGCGCCTGTTAGAGGAAAGCGCATATTTTTCAGTCAATCTCCTGTTGTTTTTTCCATCATCGTCTTCATAACTTGAATCAAACCATCAGGATCTTCATATCCCATTTTCTCAGCGATCTCGATAAATTTAGGTAAATCCTCTTCCATGTATTTAGTTTCTAACATGTATTTTTGAAGCACAAACGATGCCAAACCACTCATAGTATTACCTTGATTAGAAGCTCTGTCTTTGTACCATTGATGTACCTCTTCAGGTAAATAAATATTAGCTCTCGATTTCGAAGCAGCCATTATTATCACTCTCCTTTATAGTGTTATATTAGCACTTCTGTTGGTGTCTGTGAAGTTTTTTATTTCACGTTCTATTTGACACCGGGACCCCGACCCCCCGAACCCCCCAAAACATCGTCCCCGTCGGGCTAAGCCCTCTCTGGGGCCACTGTCTTTGAGTGTACTCAGGGAGTCCGCCCGGTATAAAATAGCTTTCGCGACATAAACACTGAATGTACTTCCGAGAGTATAGCCCGTTATACTCTTGTTCCAAGAAACGGGTAAGCAAAATCACTTTGTATACATCTGTTTGATTTTAAATCGTTAGTATACTTTGTCATCAATTGTTTACTGGAAGCCTAGATTTGGTTTCTTTTCGACTCTAGACAGTGTCCGTGTTAATGCGTGTCGGTTCGGTGGCGTAGGGTACCCCCTGCTAGACGCAGGTACTCCCTTCCGCCCTCCGCTTCCGATACGCCTGTAAATACGTCTCCTGTGTAGGTACACGAAAAAGGACACCCAAGCCAAGGTGCCCCAGTTCTATTCAATTATGGTATAATCTAAGTATCAGCTAACTACTACTTTTGCGTAGTTTAACCAACGATAGACCTGTTGCCGCAGGTCTTTTTTTGCGTCTTCAAAGTCACCTTTTATATCAATCGGAAGAGGCATTGTGTACGTTTCAAGCATCTGCTTGTATTTTTTCCTTGTAGGGAACGAGAGATCAGCTAAAATTGTTTTCCCCTCAGGAGTTAATAAGCCCAACAGAATCAGCTTATCTGTCGCCTTAAGAGTATTCATTCCCAACGGTATTGTAGAGTATGGTACAGCATCGTTAAACGGGTTGTAAGAATCGTCTTCCAAGAAGGTAGAAACTTCATCCTTATCCAATCTTGCCTCAATTCTCCACCAATCCTCAGATGAGATGGTTTCCTCAGGCAATCCCATTTTGCTAGCACGTTCCGCACGTTTGTTATAAGTAACGATTTGTAATTTGGAACTAGCACCACCAACATAATACGTCTGATTGTCTCCAGCACCGCCCCAAAA
>NZ_JACSNE010000055.1:0-1784 GCF_018619035.1 Exiguobacterium sp. s168
CTCCCTCTATAAATGTTGATATATCAATGGTTTTCACCATCTCAAGTGCCCGAAAAAATATTTTTCGTCACCAATATCTATCGTTATTTTGTATTTCTTCATGAATATTACAATTGATCCGTACGCTACGCTGTAGGAGCTTGTATTTATTGGTAGAAATTGCTCCTATACTGTGTCCTATTCAATGCACATTGGATCTCTGCGTAGCTTATGATGACGGACCCTCCCATGTCTCTAGGCGTCTTAGCGCGTACATTCCTTCGTTCGGTCTATTCATAAGGCAGAGGCTGGCGATGCTCCTCAGTGGACTCGTCCTAGCGGACGGTCGGATGGAATAGATGGTGCCGGCTTCTCCGTGTCATCCTTGTTGTCAGAACTCAAACGTTCAGGTCACGCTGCCGACTGGAGAGAAGTGAAGTCATCCATCATCCGTTGCTCGTCAAACATCCAGTGCTTGGTACAGAGTGCGTGTAATACTTTCAATAGCTTGCCACAGAGCACCACGATCGACTGTTTCTTGCGAAGTGGGTTGGCTGCTCGCGTGGTGTAATGTTCATGTAAAGATTTGAATGCAGTGTTGTGAAGGATCAGTGGCATCATGACACGAAACAGGAGGGCTCGGAGCCTTTTCCTACCGCGTTTTGAGATGCGTTTCTGTCCCTTCTGTTGTCCTGAGGAGTTCTCTCTCAGGGTCAGGCCCGCTAGTTTGATGAGTTGGCGTGGATCCTTGTACTGTTTGAAAGAACCGACCTCAGAGAGAAGCTCGATGATCGTCACATCACCGATGCCCGGGACCGAGGAAAGATATTCATAATCCGGTGTCTGACGGACAAGTTCAATGAGTTCATCCGTCAGTGCCTCGAGTTGCGATTGTAACAGACGGTACTGGGTGAGCAGCGTGGCGATCTCGATACGTGCCATCACATGCCCCTCTGTCAGACCGACTGAATGGGCAGCGACCTCCACCAATCTCTTGGCCTTCGGGAGCTGAGGGCTCTTCATGCCTTCTACCTGACGGTAGAGGAAGAGGAGCTCTTCGGGAGCCTTACCGACGATGTCTACCGGCAAAGGCGTCTTCTCAAGTGCGGCATAGGCCATCTTCCCAAAACTTTTGAAGACCATCGTGAACTCAGGGAAGAAACGGTCGAGCCAGCGGATGATCCGATTCTGTAGCGCATTGATATCCTCTTGGATCTTCGAGCGAAGGGTCGCACCGTTCCGCAATTCAGCCTCAATCCCTTCCAAGATCCGAGGATAGTTGAAGCGCCCGTCTCGCATCAGTCGCGCAATCACGACGGCATCCTTCTTGTCATTCTTCGTCTGTAGATTGTCATCCAGCTCTTTCGATCGGTTGACGTGCATCGGATTGACCATCACATAGGGGATGCCATGGTCGGTGAGAAAGGCCGCCAGGTTCATCCAATAGTGCCCGGTCGGTTCAAAACCGACAATGACATCTTGTTTCAGATGTTCTTCTTTGAGGGCGATGATACGCGTGTAGAGGACCTCAAAGCCGTGCCGTGACTGGGTGAACGAGAAGGATTTCTGGAGCACACGGCCGCGGTCGTCGACTGCACAGGCGAAATGTGTACGCTTGGCGATGTCGATACCGATGACCAGTGTCTTTTCTGAGACTTGATTAATCTTTTCATTCGTTTTAGAATTCATATAATAGTCCTCTCTTAGATGTATTGGGTCATTTTATCGGGTGACCACTCAATCATCATAAAAGAGGGCTTTTTTTAATTCAAGGCCTCAGAAATCTTCCTAACAGGAATGCTCCT
>NZ_JACSNE010000056.1:0-1727 GCF_018619035.1 Exiguobacterium sp. s168
GAGGCCACTGAAAAACCTCTAGATAAAGTGGTCTAAAACAGAAAAGGTGCTCCATCCACATATATTTTTGTGGATGGAGCACCTTTTCTATCCCATTAATCTTTTGCACCGTCCAGTAAAGTCATGATTCGCTTTGAATTGACTACAAATATAGTCATTGCACTTTGTATGGTCATGCCAATTAAATCTGACGATTGATTTTTCGCCAAACCATGTCGATTTTTAAGTTCACTGTTCTTCGCCTCGATTTTATAGCGTTCCTTTCGGAACTGCTTATATTCCTCAGTCTGTTCGTATTCCAACTGCTCACTATGTTCTTGGGAGCGTAAGGCATGACTGTGTGTTTTCGTCTGAGCACCTGGTGTATAGCAACCCTCTTGTAAAGGACATACTCGACAAAGTTCTACATTGAAGTAATGGGTTTCTAACTGATTACTTCCTATATTTTTGCGACCGGTCCGTGCCTTCCGTATAGCCATGTGTCCTGCCGGACACACGTATCGACCGGCGTCCTTATTGTAGTCAAATCCTTCTTTTCGATTAGAAGCCGCTGATGAAATCTGAGGGGATAGCGGAGCTACAATTCGACAACCTTGGGAAGCAGCATGCATGAGATTGTCTTTGCCAGAGTAAGCTGCATCTCCGACGATATGAGTAAAACAGAATCCGGCTTGATGACTTTTAGCGATGAGTGCCGGCAAGTGTTTTCCATCCGCCGCCTCGCCACTTGTGACCACGACAGCCGTAATAATTCGCTCGGCCGTCATCGCTAGATGGTGCTTGTAGCCAAAAAATGAAGAATCTGCGCTTTTATGCCCGGTCCGGGCATCTTTGTCACGCGAGATGGATAGCTCAATCTGTCCATCCTCGACCAGTTCACGCAATCGATTTACTCGCTCACATATATGTTCACGTGCCATCAGTTGGGGTGCCTCTGTCTCAACGACGTGGACTACACTTAGTGAGTACTCCAACAAATCCTTTATATTTCCCTCATCTACTTTGTCAGGAAAACAGCCTTTTAACTGAGGAGACAGTACATAACAAGCATGTCGTAGCGCTGTTGCTTCCTCGTTTACTGCCTGTCGAAGTGATTTACGCCCATAGCGAGCTTGCGAGTGTGTCGCATCGACAATCAATAGGTCGTTCTTCAAGAGGCCGTTGGCCTTTGCGATTTGAACAGTATGCGCAATCATCCGGTCTAGCAGACCACTGTCACGAAGACGTAGTCGACGGAATTTAGTGAGAGAGGACGGATTTATGACATCCGCTTCTGGCGCAAGGTCGAGGAAGAGTTTAAATGCAAGATCCGTCTTTGCCCGTCTGATCAAATCAACGTCTGACAAGTTCGCATATGCCTTGAGGAATAAATATTTGAACATTTGAATGGGATGAACAGCCATCCGACCGTTGTCATGACAATAAGTATCTTTGAGTTCGTCATATACGAAGTCGAAGGAGATTACATCATGAAGTCTCCGGTATTCATGGTCAGCAGGAATGAGGATGTCGTATAGCGCGGCATAGGGACTATTTGATGGTTTGGGCGAATCGGGCATCATCGAAATCTCCTCCTCATTGGGAATGTATGATAGTTATCTATTCCCGAAAGGGAATCATATATTTCTTAAAATAGAAAAGATACCGGATTCCCTGAGTGGAAATCCGGTATCTTCGTCTTAAACTGTTCAATACGATACAAAGTATTGAAGTTTTTCAGTGGCCTC
>NZ_JACSNE010000057.1:0-1677 GCF_018619035.1 Exiguobacterium sp. s168
TGATATGCTCCCCAAAAAGTAGACAGTTGAAATAACAAAAACTGTCCACTTTTTGAAGGGAGCATTTTCTGTGTCTAAATCTAAGTTTTCGCCGGATGAAAAACTACGGATCATTAAGATGTGTGAGGATGGAACAGGTTCGATGGCATCGATTGCCTCGCTCTTCGAGCTTTCAGTTACGACGTTGAATAGATGGAGAGCGAAATATCGTAATGGAGGATCCGTTGCGCTACGGAATCGAACAAAATGGACGCGCTATCCAGAAGAACTAAAGATGAAGGCTGTACACGCAGTGCTCAATCAAGAAGAATCCGTCAACAGTGCTACGGTACGGTTTAACATTTCGAACATGAGCGTACTCCAAAAATGGATTGACAAGTATACTAGTCATAGTACACAAGGGAAACCATTGAAGGAGCGATTCACTATGACTAAAGGTAGAGCCACTACATTCGAAGAGCGCGTCCAGGCGGTTATGGACTGTATACAGAACGGAAAAGACTATCAACGCATCATGGAGACCCATCGGGTCTCATACCAACAAATCTATAGCTGGGTAAGGAAGTTCGAGAAGGATGGAATCGACGCGTTGATGGACCGTCGTGGACGTCAGAAGCCTGTAGAAGAATTGACGGATACAGAGCGTTTTGCGTTGGAACTGAAACGACTCGAGAGAGAAAATGAACGTCTACGTATGGAGAACGATTTCTTAAAAAAGTTAGAGGAGATCGAGAGGAGGTCACGTTAAGTCAAATTCGTCTTCAAGATAAATATGAAGCCATTCAATCATCGGTAGAGCAATTCGGTTATCCGATCATCGCCCTATGTCATCTGGCTGATGTCTCACGAGCTGCCTACTACAAGTGGTTGCGTCGTATCGGTATACCGAAAGCACATGAAAATGAGAACATGCAAATCATCGAAGAGATGAACCAGATCCACCTTGCGGTGAAAGGAATCTATGGCTATCGACGGATGACATTGAACTTGAAACGCCGTTTCGGAAGAAACGTTAACGCGAAGCGTGTCCGTCGCCTCATGCATGTCGCCGGTATTCATTGCATCATACGTCGAAAACGGCCTTTGTACATTCGTAATTGTCCTCAACAGACTGCCGAGAACATTCTGAACCGTGATTTCAACGCGGCAGGACCGAATCAAAAATGGGTGACGGATGTCACGGAATTGAAGTATGGTTCCTCTCAGAAAGCGTATTTGAGCGCCATTCTGGACCTATATGATGGATCCATCCGTGCCTTCGTTCTAGGGCACTCAAACAATAATCAGCTCGTGTTCGATACGCTTGAACTCGCCCTGCAGGGCGCACCCGGAAGCCGTCCTTTGCTTCATAGTGATCGAGGGTTCCAATATACGTCGCATGCGTTCCGTCACATGACACGCGTGGCAGGCATTAAACAAAGTATGTCTCGGGTTGGTAAATGTATTGATAATGGTCCAATCGAGTCCTTTTGGGGAGCCTTGAAATGCGAAAGTTATTATCTACATAAGTTTACGGAGTTCGACGAACTCCAACTTGCGATTCAGAAGTATATTCACTTCTACAATGAAGAACGGTACCAACAACGACTAAACGGCTTGGCTCCGTTAGAATACAGAGCGCAAGCCGTTTAAGTGATTTTTATTATTTATCCTGTCTACTTGACGGGGAGCAGTTCA
>NZ_JACSNE010000058.1:0-1441 GCF_018619035.1 Exiguobacterium sp. s168
TGAACTGAACCAAAAAAGTTAGACAATAAATAATTTGTCAGGCGACCTTGAGGACCTGAGTCCGGTATTCCACCGGGCTCAGGTTTTTTAGTCGTCTCTTGATACGACGATGGTTATAGTACTCGATGTAACGCTCGAGCTCACATTTGAAGTGGTCCATGTCATCGAACTCCTTGAGATACAGGAGCTCTGACTTGAGCACAGCGAAGAAGCTTTCGATGGCTGCGTTGTCGAGGCAGTTGCCCTTACGGGACATGCTTTGCGTAATACCGTGCTCGTGAAGCGTACCGACGAACGCTCGATATTGATAATGCCACCCTTGGTCGGAATGCAGAATCGGTCGGGCTTTCCCGTCGAGCTTCCCGATTGCCTGATCCAACATTTCACCAACGAATTGATAGGTAGGGCGGTCCGATAGGGTATAAGCAATGATCTCACGATTTCCCAAGTCCATCATCGGCGAGAGGTAGAGTTTCTCCCCGAACAGGTGAAACTCAGTGACGTCAGTCACCCATTTCTGGTTCAGGCCGGTGGCCTTGAAGTCACGTTGGAGAAGATTCGGTGCGACCTTTCCGACCCGTCCTTTATAGGAGCGGTATCGCTTCATACGGACAAGACATTTTAGACCGAGTTCATTCATGAGACGGCGTACGGTCTTCGGATCGTGCCGGAAGCCTTGGCGTTCGAGAAGTGCGTGGATGCGACGATAGCCACATCGTCCCTGGTGTTCGTGGAAGAGAGTATGGATAGCTGTCTTCACCTCCGCATACTTGTCCTCGCCCGTCAGGCGCGTCCGCCAATAGTAATAGACGCTTCGTGCCATACCGAGCACGCGAAGGAGTCCCGGAACGGGATAGACTGACCGCAATTCGTCGATTACTTGTGCCTTGATCCGGTTCGTCGCGCATTCTCTTCTTGAACCAAGGCTTTCAATTTTTTTAACGCAGCGTTCTCCATCTCGAGATACTCGATCCGCTCTTTGAGCTTCTCGACTTCTGTCATCTCTTCAAATTCCTTCTTCTTGCGTCTCGCCATCGGGGCACGTCCTTTCGGTCTGGCGACCAGACCTGCGGTCCCTTCCCGTTCATACGTCGATCGCCATCTCGAGATCGTCCCTGGGGAAGAAATTCGGTACTTTACGGCCGCCTCTATATTGGACAGCCTGTTGGTCACCATGTCGTTTAATACCTCCAGTTTAAATGCCAGCGAGTGGCTTGTATAGGAAGGATCGAAGATCGTTTCCCCCCAACGCTCATAGAGACGCGACCACTCGCGGATCAGTTCACGTGCTATCCCGAATTCTATCGCTACACCTCGGTATCCGTCTCGTCCTGTCAGATAACGCTCAGCGACTTGGACTTTAAACGCCTTTGTATATTTGACCATAAAAAACACCCCATAAAAGTTGGATTTTTATGTCCAACTTTTATGGGGCAGTTCA
>NZ_JACSNE010000059.1:0-1393 GCF_018619035.1 Exiguobacterium sp. s168
TCCATGATTTCTCTCGTCGTTAACTTACCACTCAGCTTATCTTTGACTACTGCCCATTTCACTTCACTTGAATATACGTTTTTGCCCATACAAAAACACCTCCGATGTTAGTACTTTTTAAAAGTGTACCACTCCGAAGGTGTTTTATATTGTCTCAAAATTTTAGGTTAGCCCACCTGATTATTTATCAGATGCTGGTTTTTATTAAATGATAGTACGTTTAAAGGAAATAAAAATAGTGGTTCGCTAATTAATCTTAAAACGTAAGGAGTATACAGTTATGAATGTAGATATTCATCAATTGTCCATCCATGAGACTCCTCCGATGGAGCTCTTGCTAGCGGCGGACCCGTCTCTGAAGTTAGTCGAAAACTATGTAAAAAGAGGTCATTGTTTCGCTGCTGAAAACAATGAACAATGGATCGGTGTATATGTACTTCTCCCGACAAGACCGCAAACAATCGAAATCGTAAATATCGCAGTGGACGTGTTGTACCAAGGAAAAGGTGTCGGGAAGGATCTTTTACGACATGCGATTAACACAGCTAAAACAATGGGATACACCACCATAGAGATCGGAACAGGCAATTCAAGCATTGGACAGTTAGCACTTTACCAAAAATGTGGATTCCGGATCGTCGGAATCGACATGAACTTTTTCTTGAGACACTATGAAGAGGAAATCATCGAAAATGGAATCCGGTGTACCGATATGATTCGATTATCCCAAGATCTATGAGAATATCAGCATCCTTTTTATGAAAAGCGTGGTACTATCTCTGACAATGCAACTTGAACGATGATGGACAACACATTCATAAGTCTTTGCCGTTAAATAAGATTGCAAAAAATGGATCTACACCACATAATATGAACATACGTTCTTATTACAAGGAGGTCCACCATGCAGCACCTTCAAAAAGAAATGACTCATCCTGCACCGTTACACACCATGAACCGGCCGATTTGCCTTTCCATCGATTCATCCATTCATCTTTACCATGATGCTTCTGTTCCTATGACTTACAAAATGGAAGTCATATTATTCATTGCTTTACGGGAACGAACTCCTTTATCCATGCGTCAAACCAGTGATTCTGGTAGTAGCAAAGAACTTGTCTACATAGAAGAAGTGGACTTCGAGAGTCGACAGCTGACGCTTTTCCATATGAACGATTCGTCATTGTCCTTTCATCGTTATATCCAAGACGATTCGTTACATGAACAGCACCCTCAGCTTTTACTCAGTATGATGTAAGTTAAAACAAACGCATGACGTCAAAAAGGTTGCGTCCATTTCGATGTGAACTGCTCCCCGTCAAGTAGACAGGATAAATAATAAAAATCACTTAAACGGCTTGCGCTCTGTATTCTAACGGAGCCAAGCCGTTTA
>NZ_JACSNE010000060.1:0-1311 GCF_018619035.1 Exiguobacterium sp. s168
TGGCTCATCACCATAAGGTGTGGTTGACACATAAAATCCATCGGATTTTAAATCGAACATAGAAAAAAAGCGAAAACCCCGGTATCGTAATTGTTGTCTAGACAAACCACGATTGGAGTTTTCGCCTTGTCCCAACAGTTTATCAAATTAATTCTTCCGCTTCCAGCCCTTTTTCAAATCCAGATGTCGTCCGATGAAGAACCGCACGTATTTCCTATCATTCCTGATACACATGAAATCCCTTGTCCGCTATGCGAAAAAAAGACTATCTTGCATTCGAAAAAGCGTCGTCGTTTTCGACACGGTCATGCGTGGGGAGTCGGTGCCTTGTGGATCGAACTAGATGTCCCACGTCAAAGATGCCTCTCTTGTGATTTGACGTTTGTATATGACTACGGTCTCGGACTCGTCCGTACTTCTACCGAAGTGTTCCGAAAAGGCATCACAGAACGGTGCCATGGCCGCACAATTTCAGATGTTGCGCATGAATATGAACTTCCTTATACGACTGTGGAACGGTGGTTTTATCAGTACGCTTCAGTGGATACAGTGGGACAGGCGACACACATCCTCGTCGATGAGTTCGCCACGAGAAAAGGACACCACTATGCGACGATCGTTCTTGATGCCAAGACTGGACGTCTTCTGTCTATCGTCCCGGGTCGGGACGTATCGGCGATCACGGCTGCGCTTCAAGGTGTACTGGGAGATGTTCGTTCTGTCGTCAGTGATTTTGCACCTGCGATGGCGAAGGCAACTAATCGTGTCTTCCCGAGTGCAGCGCATGTACTGGATCGTTTTCATCTCATCCAGTTCTTCACGGACGCTCTTCGCCGTCGGCGTCGATTTTTGAACGAGACGAAACGCCATCATCATATTCGCGTCATTGACCGTGCACTGGCTTGTCGCCCAGAAATGCTGGCTCCAGAAGACCGAGAGGTCGCCCGTTCTTGTATTCTAGAAGACGCCTTTACTCAGGATCTATATAGAGGACTCCAACATATCCGGTATGTGCTGAAGGCAACGTGTAACAGGCAGGCTCACCGAAGACTGACGGACTGGCTGGACCGTTACCAGTTCCATCCGTGCGGACCTCTCGCAAAAATCGCGAAAGCGATCCGGGGGCGTGAGGAAGCGATGCGTCAGACCATTGTATCAAGGCTATCGAACGGGAAAATGGAAGGAACGAACAACAAGATTAAGCTCATCAAACGTCGTGGTTATGGCTACCGAAACCTCGAACGATTCTTTTTGAGATTGCGCCTCGAGCTTGGTGGTTAAAATAGCAACCACGTGTTATGGTGATGAGCC
>NZ_JACSNE010000007.1:0-130014 GCF_018619035.1 Exiguobacterium sp. s168
TTAATGGCAGACCGAGGAAATGTCTCAACTGGAAAACTGCATACGAGGTCTTCACGGAAGAAGTGTTGCACTTAATTTGACAAATCATCTAATCAAAAAACCTCGTCCAAGGACAAGGTTTTAGATAAGCTGACGACACGCTTCTGCACATTCCGTACAAGCTTTCGCACAGGCTTGGCAGTGGTCATGATCGTGTTTGCTACACTCTGCAGCGCATGCCTCACAGATTTCTTGGCATGCCTTTGCGAGGACTGCGACATTCGAGCTGTTTCGAGCGATGGCTTGTAGCAATAAGCTACAGATATCGGCACAATCGCGGTCGAGTCGAATACAATCTGCCATATGTCCGACGTGTCCCTCGTTCAGACAGGCATCAAAACAATGATTACAAGCGAGAATACAATCGGTCAGTCGTTGCTGTACTGCGTGATCCATATTGATTCCTCCTTTGTATATGTTTTTGTACCCTTATGACTCGAAACAAAACAAAAATAAGACAGCATATGGAGCTAGAAGCTCGCGATGCTGTCTTATTTGACGATCTCAAGCGGAATCTCGATCCCACGCCCTGCTCCTGCATCAATGATGAGGACCGGAAGACGTTGGTCATCGAAGACTTCTTTTTCGATCGTCGTATTGGACGTGTAGGTCCGGATTTCCCCCATCTTCTTCGCTTCGAAGGAGACGAACGGAAACGGAATCGATTGGTTGGCGACTTCGAGTCGGATATCGACCTGTTGGTCATCGAGTCGAATGTCATTCGCTGTCCGGATGACGAGACGCATCCGGTCATTTTCCGTCAGTGTGACCTGCGCGGAAATGTTCTCGGTCTGTCCTGCACGCTTAACGGGATCCACGATGACCGTCGGGGAAGCGGTCTTCGCTTGTTCTGCGCGCTGACAACCAGGAACGACGAGTAAGGAAATCGCGAGGGGGAGAAGCCAGCGTTTCATGTTCGCTTCACTTCATAGCAAACGTCAGTTCAGCGACACAGGCGACTTCCCCATCGACTGTGGCTGTGGCACGACCTTTACCGATTGGTCCACGGACCTTCGTCAATTCGACTTCGAGGCGGAGCTGATCCCCGGGAACGACTTGACGTTTGAAGCGGCATCCTTCAATTCCTGCAAAGAAGGCGAGCTTTCCTTGGTTCTCTTCCATCTTTAAGACGGCGAACGCACCGACTTGTGCGAGTGCTTCGACGATCAAAACGCCTGGCATGACATTGTATTCTGGGAAATGGCCATTGAAGAATTCTTCGTTCGCCGTGACGTTCTTGATTCCAACGGCACGTTTTCCCTCTTCGACCTCCAAAATGCGGTCAACGAGTAAAAATGGATATCGGTGCGGAATGACTTCCTTGATTTGTTCGATCGTATACATATTCGACAGCTCCCATCACTGATTAAATTAAGATTTCATCCAAAAATCGGTGATGCGGGTCCATGTGTCGAGCTTTAACACATCCATTGCCTCGCCACCACCAAACGTCGCATAACCCACCATTGCGCCGACGATCAGTGCTACGACGATGAGAGCGAGAACGATCAGTACACGTACGATGATCGGAACTCGGCGTGTCGAATATGCACGAAGACGTCGCTCTGATTTGTGCTCCGGATTGCCGGTTTCCTGGTTCGAAGGCTGTTGCTTCTTCTTCAGGCGTTCACGCGTTGGCTGATCCGTGCCTGTTTGGTTTTGTACCATCTTGATCACCTTTCATTGATTCAGTCTGAGAACAGTATAGCATATTAGTACCTGGTATTAAATAGTTCCAAATTCGCTACAAAACGTGTTCCGCAACTAGTGTAACACGACCAGACAGGCAATTCCTCTAAAAAATTTTAGTTTGTGTATATAAGGAAGGAGAAAAACAGTTTCCCACGTTCTGCGGTTTTTTGACACTTTTTTAAATCCAAACTGAACGTCTCGGCGTAAGCTCTCCAGAACGACGCAGCAACGGTCCTTGGATGAATATGAAACATCGCTTCAACAATTAATTTAAAAAATTAAAACTTGATGCAATCCAAATCAATCTAGGTTGCGTAAGCTATTCAGAACAGGAAAGAAACACTTACCAAATAAACCAAAAACTGAGAGGAATGATTTAAGATGAAACACACGAAAAAATTCGCAGCATCAGCAATGGCAGCAGCACTCGTACTACCAGGAACGGCAGCATTCGCTTCCGGTGGCGGAGAAGACATGAAACAAGATGCACCGAAAAACGTCACGGTCAAAACAAAAGCCGCTGACCTTCGTGCAACACTCGATCAATTACTCTCTGAGCACTTCGTCCTTGCAGTCATGGACATGAAGAAACAATATGACGGTTCAAAAGACGCGCAATATTACGAAGCAGCACTTAAACAAAACGCACTCGATATGACTCCAGCAATCGCTTCAGTCTATGGCGAAGAAGGTGCAAAACAATTCGAGAAAATCTTCGTTGATCACAACAAATATACGACAGACCTCGTCAAAGCTGTAAAAGCGGACGACCAAGACGGTATCAACGCTTCGAAGAAAGAAACAGAAGAGTTCGTCCAAGATCTCTCAAGCTTCCTCGATACAGCTACGGAAGGTAAACTCCCGAAAGCAGCTGCTGAAGAAGTTCTCCGTGCTCACGAAGCAGACGTCTACAAAACATTCCAGCAATATGCAGCTGGTGACTACGAAGGATCGTACAACACGTTCCGCGAAGGTTACAGCCGTATGTATGATATCTCAAAAGCACTCTCTGTTGCGATCACAACACAGATGCCTGAGAAATTCGACAACACGAAAGCTGACTCAAAAGCAGCAGATCTTCGTTCAACACTCAACAGCCTTGCAGCTGAACACGTTGCTCTTGCAAACCTCAGCATGACAGCTGGTGTCGATCAAGCGAAAGACTACGATGCAGCAAACTGGGCTGAAGATATGCACACAGCTGACTTCAAAGCAGCAATGAAATCAGTCTACGGTCAAGCCGGTGCAGATCAGTTCGAGCAAGTTTGGACGAAAAACCACATCGAAGCACAAGCTAATCTCGTCACAGCAGCAATCAATGACGACAAAAAATTGATGGGTGACGCACAAGATATGCTCAAAATGTTCTCGAACGACTTCGGTGCATTCCTTGGTGCAGCTACAGAAGAAAACCTTCCAACAAAAGCAGCACAAGAAGCCGTATCAGGTCACGAGACTTACGTCCAAGATACGTTCATGCAGTATGTTGAAGGCGACTACAAAGGTTCTGTCGACACATTCCGTGAGTCTTACGCTTACATGTACGGCGTAGGAGCTAACCTCGGTGATGCAATCGTTAAACAATCACCAGAGAAGTTCATGGATGGTACTCCAGGATCAATGCCTAACACAGGTAACGGTGGAATGAGCGACAACAACACAGCTGCAACAACTGGTGCGATCGCAGTATTCGGTCTTGCACTCGGAGCAGTTGGTCTTGTCCTCGCACGTAAACGTCAAAACGCCTAAGAAATTGGGTATAATCAATAACAGGATAGCGACATGCTATCCTGTTATTTTTGTACATAGAGGGAATCCCTTCTCTCGGAAAGGAGATACGCGCTTATGAAACGTTGGTTATTACCGGCGAGCATCCTCTTGATGGTCGTTTCGGTCGGAACCTTGCTGTTCCTCTTGTTCGGTCAAACTAAACCAGACACATCGAACATCACGCAAGGCGATCCAAAAACAGAATCCGCGGCCTCTTCCGAGACGAAGGAAGAAGATCCGCTCAAGCCGTCTGAAATCTTTAAGAAGGAGTTCAAGGACCTATCGTCAACAGAGGTCGAGCTCCCAAAACAACTCGTCATCCCGAAACACGACATCAAGACGAAGGTCGAACAAGTCGGACTCGATAAAGATGGCGCGATGGCGACACCTAAAAACGAACAACAAGCTGGCTGGTATAAGTTCGGTCCGCGTCCCGGTGACGTCGGCAATGCCGTCATCGACGGTCACACCGATACGAAGACTGGTCCAGCAATCTTCTATAAATTGCACGAGCTGAAGAAAGGTGATCCAGTCGAAATCACAGATGCGTCTGGACGAAAGCTCGTCTTCCGCGTCAAAGAAATCGTCCAGTACGATCACTTGAAGGCACCACTGAAGAAAATATTCGGTCCAGCCGATACACGGAACTTAAACTTGATTACGTGTATCGGAACGTATGATGAGAATCAAGGGACGTATGATGATCGTCTCGTCGTCTTCACGGAACTTGACGAGAAAGCATCCGATCCCGTCAAGACACCACCGAAACCTGCTACGAACATCCGTGTCAGTGGCGGTTTCATCAACTGGTATGCGTCAACTGATGAAGACGTCGTCAAATACAATGTCTACCAAGAAAAGGACGGAAAACGCAAAAAACTCGGTACGACAGAATCGATCGAGCGTAAAGCGTTCCCGCTTCCTGAAGATGCAACCGGTCGTTTTGTCATCACGGCTGTCAGTAAAGCCGGAATCGAATCAGAAGACGCGTTCAGCGCTGTTCAGAAATAACGAAACGGGATGTCTCCAAGTCGGAGGCATCCCGTTGTTCATTTATTCGCTGCTGGTAATGCAATTCGGAGTTGTTTCTTACCAGACATCGTCTCATAAAATAGACTAAGTCGCCCTTCCGTCACGCGGAGCTGTTCCGACGGAATGAAGACGATCCCAATCCGGCTTTCATCCGGCTGATACGTACCGTTCAAGGCATTAAACTGATCCGCGATCGTTACGATCTCGTCCGCTGTCTCATACTCCCCGATTTTTGGTAAGATCTCGATTTCATCCGCTGATTGATTCGTCACTTTAACCGTGATTGCAAGCAACCGTCCCGTCTCCCCCATCACTTGGAGAAGCTTTTGCTTTTCGACTTTCATTTGAACGAGTGGCGTCTGCCGCGTTTTTTCCGTCGTATCGACGTCAAGCGTCTTCAGCTTCAATCCCGCCATCTCATAGACGACACCAAGTCGATCTTCGCGATCAAACTGCTTCAGCTGCGCTTCATCAAGACGGATCGATGTTCGCGGTTTCGTCTCTTTCGCAGGCTCTTCCGCCTGAAACCAACCGAAGAGCGGGACCATGAATTTCGTTACGATGATAAGGACGAGCAAGCCCGACATCACATAAAACAATACTGTCTTCACACGTCGCCTCTTTTCTAAGCCTCGATCCGTTCCTTCATCCATCCCCGATCGAGTCCATGTACACCGGGACGTCCATGTGTCGCAAGGTACTGGCAATACTGGACTGCGAGATATTCTGCCTGAAACTCGACATACCGCGTTCCCGGTAGACTGTTGACCTCATAGAGATAGATTTTTCCATCCGCACCAATCCCGACATCGATCCCGAGCGCATCGAGTGGGTAATCATAAAACGATTCGAAATAGACGGGGAATCGTCGCGCAAAGTCAACGATCCGTCGCGAGATCGCTTCATGTTGATCCGGATAGTTCTGCTTCATAAATATGTCCATCCGCGTCGTCGAAAACGCTCCATGACTGAGATGGCTGACCGATTCTTGGTGATTGTTGCTGACGAACGGAAAATATTTGACGAGTTTCCATTGACCGTTCGCTCCCTTCGCGACATGGATCCGCATACAATACGAGTGTCCATGAATCGTTTGCGAGGCGATGAACGGCTGGACGATCATCGGATTCCGTTTGGTCTCTTCTTCGATGCGGGTGATCAATTCCCCTGTCGAACAGACGGTTGACTCCAATAGATGGCTGAATCGATACTCGTCGCCTTTTGGTTCAATCGTATAAATCCGTTGTCCTTGTTTTCCGTTCGCCGGCTTAAAGACGATTTTTCCGTACTTCTCAATCAGCGGGAAGATCGCCTTTCCTTTCTTTACCCGATGCATCGGAATCAAGACATCTTGAAACGTCCCTTCTTGCGCCAGTTGACGTAAGACGACATTTTTATTCCCAATCCGGTGCGTCGTAAAGGGAATCTCGGCTGCAAGACGATTGAACAATTCCTTGTCTGCATCACTGAGTGGCAAATGATTGTAGATGACGTCCGGAAACTCATACATACTTGGATGCCACGCATCTTCGTCGAAGAAGAGTCCACGGATCGTCCGATTTTCAAAATTGACATCACGTGGACGGAAAAAGAAGATATCAACGCCCATCGAAGCACCGATGACGCAGGCAATCTTATCGCGAAACTGTGGATTCTCGTTCAGGCGTAAAATTCCGATTCGTGTCATGACGCATCCTCCTCGACGGGTTCAAAATAGATCAAATAACGTTCCGTACTGTCCGTGACGTTATAAAACGGATAACAGGTCGAAACGACGAGTGACTCCTGCTTCGTTGACTCAAGGACCCGCGTGTCTTTGTAATCGACAATCTCGCTCGATTGCATGACGTAGCGATAGGACCCGTTCGCGAGATAGAGGACGACCTCGTCGCCCTTCTTCAACTTACTGATTTTCGAGAACGTCGTATCGTTATGCCCGGCGAGGAAAATCCGGTCGCCTTGCCCTGGAAAGGCCGTCTCCGGATGATGGCCGACACCTTTTGCGAGTGTCGCATCATCGACGCCTTCAAGCACCGGTAACTCCATCTCAAGTGATGGCACTCTTAAATATCCGACCGTCTCACCGGTTTGGAAGAGGACATCCTTCGTCTTCTCCTTCGATGGTTTGCTCGTTGCTTCTGATTTTGATGTGGTCGATGAAGTTTCTTCCGCCCGAACGACATCTTTTGCTTTTGCGAGTTCCGTCGTCAAGGTTTGCTGGACCGTCAGTTTTTGATATCCGACGTATCCAAGTAAGGCAAGTCCGATGACGAGTAACAGCGTTGATACGCGTCGCATCATGACGGCACCTCCTTCAGCATTCGTGCCCATGCCCGGCAATAACCAGATAAATTATGCTCGACGTCATCAATCCGGACCCGCATCGAATGGTGCCGGATGTAAAAACTTCCGAGAATCCGACCGGGTTTCTTCATATACATCGCGACTTCCGGATAAAAGAAACCGTTTCGCTGATAGATCATCCGTCGTTCAATCGTCTGGTCGAGCCAGTCGAGTGGAAAGTCTGCTAATAAGTCGACTCGTCCAAGCGCTTCGATCCGGTCGATCATCTCGCGTGCCGCAAGCATCAGTTCAAGGAACGTCGGGTACGTCGTTTCCCGGTGATGAATGAAGTCGAGTTTCGGGGAGACGTTCTTGAGACCGAACTGGAAATAACGCTCTTCCGGCAACCATTTCGTTAACTCGTTCGCACTATAGCTCAACCAATGATCGTGGAATTTCCAGTACGATTTAGCGATGAAATGATCAAATGATTGGACGACACTATCGAGCCAACGGGAATCGGGATCGAGTGCGTACAACCGCATCAAGGCGTATGTCGCTTCCCCTTCGTAATAGATGATCCGGAAGGCTTCCTTTAACGCAAACGACGGATACTCGAGCACATGCAGATATTGTCCCGACGGTTGTTGCAGTGAAAGAATGCCTGTTGCGAGTCGTTGACTGAGTCGTAGATCATCCATCGTCTGAAATGTCTGCATGTATTCCGTCAATGCTAAGATCGCTGCAGCATTCGCGCCGAGTTTGATTTCGTTTGATTCGCGATCAAGCACGAAGGAACGCTCCCCTTCATGTACGATCAATTCCTCGATCAAATAGCGTTTTGCTCGATCGATTGCTTGGCGTAATCGTTCGCTTGGTGTCAGTCGATAGGCTTCAATCATTGAATAAAGTGTACTTGCATGACGTAAGCTGTTATAGAACTTAATCGGTTTATCAAAGCATGGGAAGTAACCATATTGGAAGCGACCATTCGCCCGGACTTGGCGAGCAAGATACTCACTCGACTGGGCGACGATTGTCTTGATTTCAGAAGGAAGTTGACTTGTCGTCTCACGGATTTTTTCAACATCACGTATGACTTCAAGTACATGCGGTGTTTCGTCTGCGAAAACACCTAGCGTATCAAAGAGGAGGCATGGACTTGTCGGATGAAAGTTCATCCGCTCCGTCCGCCCTTGTTGGTGCGCATAATTGCTCAAGTTCGTTAGATTGATGTGTAGTTCTGGATGCGTCGGATCTTGTGTCAAAACGGCATTACCATTCAATTCTTCTTCTAGATAGGCACATTGCATCTTCCGATCAAACGCGATTCCGTACCGGAAGTAATTTTTCCGTGTGTCTTTCACTCGCTCGTTTAAGGTCTCAAACGAGAGTGCCTCAAAGTTTCGGGCGATGTCGAGCTTCAACCACGCTACTTCTGGTTGTTGGCGGAGCCAATTGCGTGCTTGATCTTTTACGGATTGTAGCCCTTTGCCTTGGAATCGAACGACACGGGCTCGCTCCGATGCTTGTCCGAGTGAGACGAATAACATCATCTGACGATTCCAGTAGTAGATATCATCAGTCTTCATGTGTTGTTCCAGTACATCCATGGCAGTGGTGAATCGGTTGAGCAGGTCCATGTTCAGCTTCACTCCTATTCTAAAAGGATGAATCGCAGTGAGGCACAGATGGCCCCACTACGATTAACTACAGCATGACTTACTCTTGTGGACGGCGACGGAACAGTTTCGTGAACAATCCGGCAGCTGTCGCAAGCATTCCCATGAGGGTGATCAAGAACAGATTTTCCGAAGTGTTCGGTAACGTACCACCGACGATTCGTTTCACTGGTTGAGTGATCGGTTTTGAAACGAGTGGTGATTTATTGATTGGAGCACTGACTGTGTTCGCTGGCAATGTCGGCTTGACGCTTGGTCCGTTTACAACGCCGTTCGAAGGAGTTGGCTTGATGTTCGGACCTGAGACAGGGCTCGTTCCAGGAGTTGGTGTGACAACCGGACCATTTCCTGGTGGAGTCGTTGGTGGCGTGACGACAGGAATCGGGATGATGACATTGTCATTGTCGTTATCATCGTTCGGATTCGAGACGTTGTCTGGATCCTCTTTCCCATCATTGTCGTTATCCTTGTCTCCACCATTGTTATTATCATTGTCACCATCATTATCTTGATCCGCATCGGCGTCCGCATCCGCATCAGCGTCAGCGTCAGCGTCAGCATCAGCATCAGCGTCAGCATCGGCATCTGCGTCAGCATCGGCGTCAGCGTCAGCATCCGCATCGGCATCAGCGTCAGCATCCGCATCAGCGTCGGCATCAGCGTCAGCGTCAGCATCAGCATCAGCATCAGCGTCGGCGTCCGCATCGGCATCAGCGTCGGCATCAGCATCCGCATCAGCGTCAGCATCAGCATCCGCATCAGCGTCGGCATCAGCGTCAGCGTCGGCGTCGGCATCGGCGTCAGCATCAGCGTCAGCGTCAGCGTCGGCGTCGGCGTCGGCATCGGCGTCAGCATCAGCGTCAGCATCAGCATCTGCGTCAGCATCAGCATCAGCATCAGCATCCGCGTCGGCGTCAGCATCAGCATCGGCGTCAGCATCCGCATCAGCGTCCGCATCCGCATCAGCGTCAGCATCAGCATCGGCATCAGCGTCAGCGTCAGCATCAGCATCTGCGTCAGCATCGGCGTCGGCATCAGCGTCAGCATCGGCGTCAGCATCGGCGTCAGCATCAGCATCCGCGTCAGCATCAGCATCAGCGTCAGCATCAGCGTCAGCATCGGCATCAGCGTCAGCGTCAGCGTCAGCATCGGCATCAGCATCGGCATCAGCGTCAGCATCCGCATCAGCGTCGGCATCCGCATCAGCGTCAGCATCGGCATCAGCGTCAGCGTCAGCATCCGCATCAGCGTCAGCATCAGCGTCAGCATCAGCGTCAGCGTCGGCGTCCGCATCGGCATCAGCGTCGGCATCAGCATCGGCGTCAGCATCCGCATCAGCGTCCGCATCAGCATCAGCGTCGGCATCAGCGTCAGCGTCGGCGTCGGCGTCGGCATCGGCGTCAGCATCAGCGTCAGCATCAGCGTCGGCATCGGCGTCGGCATCGGCGTCAGCATCAGCGTCAGCATCAGCATCTGCGTCAGCATCAGCATCAGCATCAGCATCAGCATCCGCGTCGGCGTCAGCATCAGCATCGGCGTCAGCATCAGCATCAGCGTCCGCATCCGCATCAGCGTCAGCATCGGCGTCAGCGTCGGCATCAGCATCTGCGTCAGCGTCGGCATCCGCATCAGCGTCAGCGTCGGCATCAGCGTCAGCATCGGCATCCGCATCTGCGTCGGCATCTGCGTCGGCGTCAGCATCTGCGTCAGCGTCGGCATCCGCATCGGCGTCAGCGTCGGCATCCGCATCGGCGTCGGCGTCGGCATCAGCGTCAGCATCAGCGTCTCCATCTGCCTCTTCATCAAAGACGATCGTATCTTGACCATCTAAATCGGCCAGCAGTTGTGCATCAATTGCAGACGTATTGACGACAGACCCTGTAACAACAACTTCGTCTTGAGCAACTCCAGCCGGTTTATCAACGATGACATCGGCACTAACAGAAGTTGGTCCAAGTACTTGTACACCTGCGAGTTCATTCGACAAGTTCACTGTATCGTTCGTTACTGCCGTTAAAAGACTGTTCACACCTGGCAGTAAATTTTTGACTGGGTTTAAAACAGGATCAATTAAGTTTCCTGCTATTCCGGATAGTTTTAAATTCGTGATGGCATTGACTAAATCGGTTAAGGCGTCTTGGACAACTTGTTTCGTTACCGTATCAAGATGCTGTCCTAAACCATCACTAAAATCGATGACGATTGAACCATCCGGATTAATCGTGACTGGAGCAGAACCTTCGTAATCCAAAAGATCCGAAAGGGCGGTATCTAAATTCTGTAGATTATCCAGAGCATCCGTTAATTCTGTGAGCCCCTCCACTCTCAACAAACTACCTACGACTGGAGTACGTTGTAATCGATCGATACCCGCTAATAGGTCAGTCACAGTATCTGCTACTGTTCCCGTCAACGGATCTAGCTGTCCTTTAAGCGTCGGTAAATCTTCAAGTGTGATGGGTAATAATTCAACACTGACCGACGCATTACCGTTCGCCTGCATTTTTCCCGCTAAATCTGGAATGTTGAAGACAGCCACCCGGTCTGGGTTCAATACTTCCGCATCGGCTAATCCGACACCGGTTAAATTAAGGGCTAAATCATAGTTATCCGGTTGTTCCGTCAGATTTGCATTGACCGCGACATCCGTCAGTAGTTGAACTTCAGCTAAACTGACTCGATTCGGTCCTTGGACGAGTGAGTTTCGCACCGAATTCGCGAATTGGCTTTGTTGCGTCTGAAACTTCTTTTCAGAATTCTCAGCTGCTTCGGTTTTTGTATAAGTGAATGAGATAGGAGAGAGGGCGAGAGAGGACGCTGCCAGCAGTTTCACTAGTCTTCGTGTGTGGTTTCTATGGTGTCGATTCATCTTCTTTCGAAAATCAGGTGCTTTTTTCTTCATTTCAACACTCCTTTTCTACGGAAAAAATAATCGTACACCTATTATTATGCATGCAATCTCCATGAAAATATACAATTTTTTACAAAAACAATGCTTAAATAGTTACTATTAACCAGTATTTTAGATATTAATTTACTGTTAAAATATAAATAATATATATTATGAATAATTACACATTAATATATATTGTAATTTTATTTCATGCTAGTTCTATCCATTTTGTGTAAAAACGGCTTATTTCAATTTTATATGACCATAGTTTTAAAAAACGCAAAAAGACCTACGAGCGTCTGCTCGTAGGTCTAGAAACCTGCTTTTTAGTATCGAATGTGTTGCTTACTCCAACGGATCGATTCCTTGAACTGTCGGACGAGATCTTCAGCCGGTGCCGTCAAATAATAGGCAAGTCCGTGCACTTTCTCAGACATCTGCTGGATGACGAGTCCATCTTCGATCAGCTCCTGTAATTGTTCGAGGATTTGACCGTGTGATTGATCGATCCGTTGCTCGAGTTCCCCGATCGTCAACGCACCATCACGCAAGAGATAAATGATGCTCGACTTCAGACTGTTCTCGAAGTTGTGTTGAAATTTTTGCAACGCCAGTAAATCGGCTTGTTCTTCGGTATGACGTGAATCCATCTGATTCCTGCCCCCTTTTTCTTAACTACCTCTTCAGTATGACGCACTTTTACGTGAATTTCAAAACTCAATCGCGATCGGTGATGATCGTATCGAACGTCTTCTCTTCCTCCGTGATGACCATCTTCTTTTGCGACCGGAGATGATACAGGCGACGGATGTTCAAGATGACTACCTTCATGACAGCGTAGAACGGAACACCCAGCAAGACGCCGAAAAATCCAGCGATGTTCCCTGCGACGAGCAAGACGATGATAATTGTCAATGGATGGACATCAAGTGTTTTCCCTTGCACAAGTGGTGACATGATGTGCGAATCGATCTGTTGCGCGACCGTCATGACGATGATCGCATAGATCGCAAGAATCGGATCCTGGATGAACCCGACGATCAACGCCGGAATGACACCGAGAACCGGACCAAGGAACGGAATGATGTTCGTCAATGTCGCAAACAAGGCGAGCAACAACGCATAATCGATCCCGATGATCAGATATCCGATATAGGCGATAATTCCGACACCGATACTGACGATGACTTGTCCTCGGATATAGCTCATGATCGTCAAGTGGACATCACCGAGGATTTTTTTCGTTTCCTTATGATACTCATACGGCATCAGTTTAACGAGATTACCTTTAAGCTTATCACCATCAAGCAACATGTAGATCAACATGATCGGAATGATGACGATCGTCACGACCGTCGTCGTCAGAACACTGACGAACCCACCGACACCTGTACCGATGTTCTTTAGGAACGTCGACGCATACTCCGAGATGTTCCCAGAGAACTTATTGAATAAGTTGTCTTGACCCGTCATGAATCGTGAAAAGAAGGCACTGTTCTCCAGTTGTTCCCGAACGTCGACCAATTGCCGCTGGAACTGTGTCGCAAGCGTCGGAATCGAATTGACGAACTGTGTGATCTGCTCCGATAACATCGGACCAAAGATGAATCCGAGTGTCGTTAAAATACCGATCAAACCAACGAGGACGATCAAAACAGCCGGGCGCCGCTTCATCTTTTTCTCAAGCAACTCGACGATTGGTAGCAGGACATAATAGAGAATCCCAGCGATCGCGAGGGGTGGTACGACCATCTGAAGCAGAATCGCGACTGGTCGGAACAGGAACGTCACATGATCACCAATCCAGACGATGATCAGTAATGTCATAACCCACCAGGCGAATCGGTACCACTTGTTTTTAAACATTTTTTGCATCTAACCACTTCCCTACGTAAAAGAATAAAGTTCAATATCCTCTTTAGTTTTCCTTAAAATGATACTTCTTAATCCTTATTCTTAAAAAATGTATAGTTCGTTATGTAGATAAGAAATATATGATATATTTGTTTCAGTGATTTTTGCAGATTCAAATTTGATGGTGTGTCCGTTTCTGCGTAAGATGAGTATATTCGATATTTAAGCAACCTTTTTTATACATGTAAAATAGAATACGGAGGAAATCCTAGTGAAATGGATCAATCACACAATCGGTCGCCAATTGATGTTCGCTTTTTATATGGTGTTCGTCGCCCTCAGCATCACGTCCGGAATTGTTTACTTCTATACGGAGCAGAAAATCGATCAAGCGAATGCGACGTTCGATGATTTGCGGGAACGGCGAACGAACGCCAATGCACTCGCGAACGAGTGGACTGTCGCGCAAAGTAACGTCAAATCCTACTTATTGACTGGCTCACAAGAAACACTTGATGCCATCAAGACAAATCAACAGGAAATCAACCGCTTGACGACATGGTTTGAAAAGTATGCGGTATATGAGCAAGGAAAAGAATATGCGACAGCGACGCGTCAAATCTATGACGATTACTTCGGAACATCGCTTCCACTCCTGAATGAATACGTTGAAGGAAAAAAAGACGGGAAAATCAATGAAGACTTCGTTGATCCGAATACGCTCGCTGCTCTCTCCAACGGGAAAGACCTGTTCACCGAAAATGGTACGTTACGTGGATCGGTCAGCTTATCAGATGCTGATGTCGACATGACACGGATTGATACGTTACTTTCGGATTATCTAACGTTGATTCAAGGCAAGGAAGTCGATGCAAAGAATGATCTTCTTGGCGAAATGCGTGTTGCCCAGTTCATCTGGCTGTCGAATCTCGTCGTCTTGATTCTCGTCCTCTTCTCGCTCGTTCGTCCGTTCATCAGCCGCGTCACGAAACAGGTCAATACACTGTCTCGCGATAGTGCACTCCTTGCGACGGGGGAAGATATTCAAGCAATTCCGTTGCCTAAACGCAAGGATGAGCTGCATACGTTGACGGCATCGTTCAATCAGATGGCAGCGTCGATTGCAGATAACAAGGTCCATATGCTGGCGAAGAACGAGGAGCTCCAAGCGCAACAGGAAGAACTCGTCGCCCAGCAAGAAGAACTGCAAGCACAGCAGGAAGAACTCGAAGAAGCACTCGATATCACGCTTCGTAGCGAACAACATCTGAAGTATCGCAATGAATTGACAGAGACACTCGCCTCCCGCGAGACATTGACGGCATATCCAGAAATCATCGAAAAGCTTGTCTCGATCACGCATTCTGAAATCGGTGCCCTATTGTTCCTTGATCAACAAGAAGTTCGCTCGACGATCGATTACGGAATGACAGAAGAGATGGTCGGCCGTCTTGTCTCTGACGATCAATCGCTCTTGCACCGGGCACGTCTTTTGAAGCGTCCCGTCCATTCATCGAAACAGGTCGCGCACGAGAGTCCGCTCCCGTATCCATACTATATGTATGAAGTCGCAGTGCCGGTGCTTGATCCGACGAAAGAGCACATGATTGCCTGTATCTATCTCGTCCGCTACCGTGATGCTTTCACGACGGAACAAATGAATGACATCCTGTCGTTCTCGCATCAATTGTCCCTCTCGCTCTTACGGATGGGCATTTATGAGGAAATGATCCGCGAGAAGAACAAGACGACGCAACTGTTGAACTCGATTCGCGAAGCTGTCGTCTATATCGAACATGAGACGGATGAGTTGCTCGTCAACGAACCCCTCATGACGTTATTCCCGGAAGTACCGACTCAGTTCGAAGACGAAGAACGCTCTGCTTTTGAGCAAGCGATGCAAGCATTAGCGGACATCATTGATGAACCGGCAGCGTTCGAGCGCTATATCGAACAAATCGTTGAACTGAACTTACCGAAAGACAGCTTAATCGTCTCGATCCGAAAGCACAGCACGTATATTCAGATTTACGCCGAGAAGATTGAAGTCGACGGCATGTGGGTCGGTACGATGCTCGTCCTGCGCGACGTGACGAAGGAAACGGAAGCCGAGCGGATGAAGGAAGAGTTCGTCTCAACCGTCTCCCATGAATTGCGGACACCGCTCTCTTCCATCTATGGCTTCACGGAACTGATGCTCAACAAACGGTTCGAGGAAGAACGGCAACGGAAGTATCTCCAGACGATTCACTCGGAGACTGGTCGCCTGACGACGCTCGTCAATGATTTCCTCGACGTCCAGCGGATGGAGTCGAGTGAGCACCGCTATGAGATGTCGACATTCGATGTCGTCGAACTAGCCCAGGACTTGATCGAGTTTTATGATGTCTCGCATGAAACGCATAAGATTGACTTTGAGGCACGGGGACCGATCATGATTGACGGTGATGCGGAAAAGATGAAGCAATTGCTGAACAATCTGCTCAGTAATGCCGTCAAGTACTCGCCAAGTGGGGGTACAGTCTTGATACGAATTTCAAACGAACTCGGTTTCGCCCAGATCCGGATCCAGGATGAAGGCATCGGCATTCCGCAAGAGGCCCTTCCGAAACTATTCGATAAGTTCTATCGTGTCGATAACTCCGAGACACGAAAAATCGGCGGAACCGGTCTTGGTCTGTCGATCTGTAAGGAAATCGTCAAACACCATAACGGGACGATTGATGTCGAATCCGTCGTTGGTGTCGGATCGACCTTTACGATTCGTTTCCCGATCGCTGTCATCTCGACGATCCTTACGTATGAAGATTAATCATTCGACCGTTCACATCAGTGGATGGTCTTTTTTGTCGTTAGATCGGATAAGACGCGGGGTATAGTCAAAAGCGCATTATTTTAAGGAGGAATCAACATGCAACTTGGATGGATTGGTTTAGGACATATGGGTGTACCGATGGCAAAACGTCTACTCGACGGTGGTCATGACTTGGTCGTCTACAACCGGACGTATGAAAAAACAGCTCCTTTAGTAGAGAAAGGCGCAACGGCTGTCGAAGAGGCACGAGATGCGGTCCGTCAGAGCGACATTCTTTTCATCATGTTAGCTGACGGACCGGCTGTTGCGTCCGTTCTCGAAAATGTGAAAGAGGATCTCGATGGTAAGACAATCGTCAATTTGAGCACAATCTCACCAGAAGAAACGAAGGAGATGGCTCGTCTCGTCGAAGAGCATAACGGTACGTATCTCGAATCTCCTGTATCAGGTTCTGTTCCAGTCGCAGAAAACGGTCAGCTCGTCCTGCTTGCTGGTGGTGACGTGAAAGTCATCGCGACTTGTCAGCCGTATCTCGACTTACTCGGCAAGGAAACGATTCATTTTGGAGCGCACGGTACGGGAAGTGCGGCGAAACTCGCCATTAATTTGTTGCTTACTGTCGTCGGTCAGGGGGTTGCGGAGACATTACTCCTTGGAGAAGGTGCAGGACTTGAAAAAGAGAAGTTGATTAAGATGATCAGTGCTTCCGGCATGAATACGCCGCTCTTCACCGGCAAACGCGACATGTACCGGAAGAATGACTTCCCTTCTGCCTTCCCACTCCGGCTGATGGCGAAAGATCTCGGGCTTATCACGGCAGAAGCCACACGCCAACGGCTTGAGCTCCCCCTTGCCCAAGCGACGAACGCTAGCTACACTGAAGCGAAACCTGATTATGGTGATGCTGATATGGCAGCAATTTATCTTGCCTTACAGGAAAAATAACGAAAAGGGTGATGCCTCTCGATTTGAGAAGCACCACCCTTTTGATTTGCAATTATTTAAGAGACGTAACGATTCCCATCATCTGATCACTCGTCATCAAGGCTTTCGAGTTGAACTGATACGCCCGCTGGAGCTGCGTCAAGTTCGTCATCTCAAGCGCCATATCGACGTTTGATGTCTCAAGTCGGCCGACCGTCAATGGATTGCCCGCTGCATTCTGGTATTGTCCGGTTGCTGTAAACAAACCACCACCGACTTCCGTCAACTCACCGTAGTTTGGAATGTCCGCGACACCTACTCGAGCGAGGACACGTCGATCTCCGTTTAGGATTCCCGTGATATTGCCATCCTTGTTCAGTTCAATCTCCGTCGCGTTCGCTGGCAAAACGATTGGATCATTCGCCTGGTTGATGACGGAGCGTCCGGCATCATCCGTCAGCAGGACTTGTCCGTTCGCTTGTGGCGACAACTGAAAGTTCCCGTCTCGCGTGAACTTCGTCACGCCATCCGTATCGACGACACCGAAGAAATGATGTGGATTCCCAAGTGCAGCATCGAGTTTTCGGTCTGTCGTCCGGAACGTTCCGACGCCAAAGCGTGTCGCTTCGTTTGCGACGTAGCCTCCGACACCGAGTCGAAGTCCTTCTGGTGTCGTCAACGGACCTGGCGTAAAACCTGTCGCTTGGTTGTTGATGTTACGGACGAGCAGTTCATTAAACTGAGCATCCCGACGTTTATAGCCGTTCGTATCGACGTTAGCTAAGTTTTGACCGGTCGTATCGAGCTGCTTTTGCAACTGTCCCATCGTACTTGCGGATGTATAGATTGATTGCATCGTATCCTCCTATTAGCGAACGCGTCCGATTTCGGAAACAGCCTTCTCCGCTGTCCGATCGTACGCTTGAATGACTTTTTGATTGGCTTCGAACTGGCGCAGACCGGCATTCATCTCTGCCATCGTCTGTTCCACTTCAACGTTTCCGAGTTCGAGTACACCTTGATCGACTCGGACGTTTCCGGCGTTCAACGGATTAGCGGAACGGAACAAACCGTTTCCTGTCCGCTCAAGCGTCTCCGGTTGATCAGTTACGACAAGACCTAGGTTACCGATCGCCTGACCGTTTCCGTCTGTGACGGCACCATTCGCGTCAACGAGGAAATCTTCATTGACGACGTTAAGTGGTTGTCCGTTCGTATCGAGGACGAGATCATTCTCCGTTGTCCGGAGTAATCCATCCTGTCCGACGGCGAACTGTCCGTTCGTCGTATAAAGCGTCTCTTCCTCTCCCGTCAACGGATCCTGATGACGAATCGTAAAGAGCGGTGCCCCTTCAAGCGAACTGATTTGCAAGTCCGTTGCATTGCCCGTCTCCGTGATCGAACCTTGCGTGAAGTTCGGTGTCGCTGCCTGCATGAAGACACCGGTCGCGAGTTTTCCGACCGTCGCGACTCCCCGCACACCTGTCCGTTCATTGTTTGCTGTCTGCTGGATCAGCATCTCCGGAAACGTCCGGAGTGACGCCTGATCAGCGCGGAAGCCCGGCGTCCGCGCATTCGCCAAGTTATTGCTGAGCATTTCCTGTTGGCGTTGTAATGCCTGCATCGCATTCGACGCCGTGTACATTCCTCGTAGCATGCGTTCATCTCCTCATTGACTTCATGTTCAATTCTTTCCTCTCAGTATATCGGTCGACTTGACGTGAATTATGAGTTTTTTTGAACAAAAAGGTAATATACGTAAGAGATGAATCGAAAGGCCTACCAAAATTACATTATCCTCTTTTTTAAGGGTTTATATATTCAAAATTTACAAATATTGCTATACTAAAACTAACAAATTCAAGATGCCTGAGGTGAATCCTATGAGCTTCTTTAAAAAACGAGTCACTGAACGAACTGTCCCTGGGTCTTTGGATTTATACACACTGTCAGACGTCACATATTTTTTAGAGAACCATCCGGATGCCGTCTATACGATGGATACGAAGGGTCACTTCATTTCCTTCAACAATAAATTTCCGCTCCTGCTTGGATACGATCGGGATAGTCTTCAAAAGCTTCATTTCGAGACATTTTTGAAAGCGAATGAAGTCGAGACGGTCAACCAATTCAAGAAGCGGGTCTATGCTGGTGAAACCGTCCATTTCACGACGACGGTTCGACATAAAGATGGTCATTGGCTGACCTTGAACGTCACGAACATCCCGATTTACGATCAACGCGTCATCATCGGTCTCTACGGGATTGCCCGTGATGTGTCACACCATCAAGAACTCCGAACCGATTATCAGCGTCTCTTGATGAAAGACCGATTGACGAACTCGATCGAGGGCGTCAGTTTCGTTGAATACTTCCCGACGTCAAAAGAAGTCGCCACGTCCCCTTCTCTCGCCACACTATTACAACTCTCCAAAAAACATTTAGTGAAGATGGATGCCTACGACTTTCTTGAAGAAATCCACCCAGAAGATCGAACGATTTTTCGCGAACAAAGTCTTGCACTTCATAAAGGCCAAATTCCGACCTTCGCGATGCAATTACGAATGGGACGTAGAAGTCGTTTCCAAAAGATCGTCCACTGTGAAGGTGTCGTTCAGACGGATACGATTCCCAGTTCGATTCTCTTCATCCTCAAGGATGCGACACCTCTCATCCAACTTGAACAAGAACGGGATCTGGCGATCGCATCCCTCAAGAAGTTTTTCACGTCACTGCATACGACGGCGTACGAACACCGTTATAGTGATGATTCCGTGACCTTCCATGCTGCCGGTTTTCTCGAACCATACACTGATTACCTTCGGCGGATCGAACAAGATCATCAACTGTGGACGAAACTCGTCTCAGCAGAAGACCTCGTCATCATGAAAGACGCGTATCCAAAAATTCGCCAAGGTGAAGTCGTTCGACTCGTTTACCGTCTAAACTATCCCGATCGCCAATTCTGGGTCGAAGAGACGTGTATCCCAATCATCGATGCGAATGGCGATGTCCTCGGACACTACGGTGTCTCGACCGACATCACACGACTCAAGGAGCAGCAACATGAGATTTGGCACCTATCGATGCATGATCCGATCACTGATTTACCAAATCATGCTTTCACGTTAGAACAAGTTCGTGAGTTGTTGACGCATCGTTCACCGTTCACTTTATTGACGGTCACTTTCAATCAACATAGTGTTCTGACCGAACGATTTGGTCACGAAATCGGGGAAGAGTGGATTCGACAGACGAGCAACGCCGTGAAAAAGCTTATCAAAAAAGAGGTATTCATCGGTCATCTATTCGGTGATAAATTCCTTATCATCTTAAAAGGTAAGATTGACGAAACACGAGCAATCGAGCTTGCCAATCAATTGCTCGAGCTGACCCATCACCGGTTCGACGTCTTATCCTACGAATTGTTTTCGAAGGTCTTCATCGGCATCACCTATTCCGTCCATCATGATCATACAGCGGAAGAACTGATCAAACAGACATACACGGCACTCCGACGTGCGAAGTCGATCTCTAAGAGTAACTTCCAGTTCTATTCATCAAAACTCGACATCACGACGTACCGTCGTTATCAACTCGAACGCGATTTGCGACATGTCATCAGTCAGAACCAGCTGTTCCTTGAGTATCAACCGAAAGTCGATAGTTGGAGCGGACGTATCGTTGGTGCGGAAGCATTGATTCGATGGGATCACCCGGAATGGGGACGACTTGCGCCAAAGGACTTCCTGTCGCTTTCGGAAGAGAGTGACCTCTATATCCACATCGGGGACTGGGTACTCGATCAAGCCTGTCGATTGATTCGTGATCTGCTCGATGAACAACCGGAACATGTCGTTCCGCTCTCGATCAACTTATCACCGAAACGATTGTTTTACGGCGATTTCGCGAATATCGTCGAACGACACTTAAAGAAACACGGTGTGCCCGGTCACCTCTTAGAAATCGAACTCCTTGAATCAGATGTTCTACTCGAAGGCGGACAAGTCCTTGAGACACTCAATCGTCTCGTTGATCTCGGTGTCAAACTCTCACTCGATGATTTCGGAACGGCTTACTCTTCGATTTCCTATGTCCAGCGTTATCCGGTGCATTGTTTGAAGATTGATCGATCGTTTGCGATTCATGCCGAACATGATCCAAAGAGCCTCTCTGTCATTAAAAGTGTCATCTACATGGCGAAAGAATTCGGTTTGACCGTCGTCGCGGAAGGCATCGAGAACATGCAACAGTTGAATCTGTATCGCGATTTAGAATGCGACATGATTCAAGGCTATCTTTTCAGTAAACCGGTCGATATCGAGACGTTCAAGCAGTTGCTTGCAAACGGCACCCTCTATCCAAAAGATACGGGCACCGCTCCACCGAAGGAGCCGATTTTAAGCCTTCATGCGAAGGTGACGATTTCGAAGCTGAACGGACAGCCAATCCAAGTCGGATCGTCTCCGATCTTAATCAATCGTTGTACGAATCGGACGATCTCTTTCTATTCCTCGATTCGTCTACCGGTAAAGCATAAACTGGAGCTCTCTCTGCAACTGCATCACCTGACACATCCTGATATCTTTATTGAACCGACGTCGATTTCAGAACTCGATAACGGTCTCTTCTACTACGTCGCTGACTTCCAAGTTCGCGCCTTGTCTCTCATCGTCCAAGAACAGTTAAATCATTCCCATCATTCCCGCGTCGATGACTTCTTCGAACAATCGACTGTATGAAAAAAGCTTCCATCCCCTTAATCAAACGGGAATGGAAGCTTTCCTTAGTTATTCGGATTTTTGTTCAAGACAGCAGTCTGCGTCCGCTCAAGCACGGCATTCGTGATGACGATCAAGCCGGTGAAGAGGAACAACGCTTCAAAACCGAAGTGACCAGCAATTTGTCCACCTGCCAGTGGTCCGAGGAAGTTCCCCATGAACTGTGCAGACTGGTTATATCCGAAGATACGACCTGACGCATTCGCTGGCGTATTCTTCCGGAGCAATGTCTGTACCGACGGCATCAGTGCTGCTGTCGCAAAACCAATTCCCATCCGTAAGACGATCAATTGACTTGTATCCGTAACGAATGCTTGCGGAATCAAGAAGGCCGCAAAGACGAGTAACGCAAAGAATAAGACGCGTTCTGCACCAATCTTATCTGACAGACGACCGAGTCGTTGCGCTGCGATTAAGGCCGCGATACCAGGTGCCGAAGCGACAATCCCGGATAATAGTGCCAGACGTTCTGTACCAGGACTGAGTTCCCGAACGTACAGCGACAGGATCGGACTAATCGATTGTGCCGCGAACTGAATCAGGAACGTCGTCAAGAACAGACTTAAGATAAGTTCCGGATGACGAAGCGATTGGATGATTTCCTTCGCGGACGCCATTTTTTTGACTTCCATTGGGACGAATTCTTCTTTGACTAAGAAGTAGGTCACGAGGAAGGTAATGAAGAGCGGAACGCTCGTAAAGAGAAAAACGGGTCGAAGCCCAACAACGTCGGCGAGGAATCCTCCAATGAGAGGTCCTAGCAATCCACCGGCAATCCCACCGGTCGACAGGGTGCCGAGCGCCCAGCCACTTTTCTCTTTTGGGGTTTGGGAAGCAACGAGTGTAATCCCGGCTGAGATGAATCCGGATACGGCTCCCATGACAAGACGTAAGAAGACGAGTTGATAGACGTCTTGAACAAAACTAATCAAGAACATGACGATCGACATACCAAGACTTGCTCGGAGCAACATCAGCTTCCGTCCTTTTCGATCGGCGAGACGTCCCCAGATTGGTGAGACGATCGCAGCGACGAGGAAGGTTGCACCAAAGGCGATACCGGACCAGGTCGTAATATCTTGTCGGCTGTCGACACCGAGTTCTTCAATGAATAAAGGCAAAAACGGTAATACGAGACTGAGGGCGGCGGCGGTCAAAAAACTACCGAACCAGACGACGACTAAATTTCTTTTCCACAATGGCATTGTGGCATCACTTCCTTTTAATTGACAATTCGTTTCAATGCAACAACTTTTAATATACACTTCACATTGTGAAATGTCTAGGATTTGAACTGTCAAAGTGTAGAACGGGACCTTTGATGCATATAAGTTAGTGCACTACGACCGATAGTAAGGTAATCCACACGAAGGAGTGAAATTGAAATGAAACGCTTTTTGATTGGCGTAGTCTGTCTATCGTTGCTTCAATTCGGACTACCACTCAAGAGTTCAGCTGCCGTTTCCGTCACTCGTCACACGGTCATCTGGTCCATCCCAGAGGCCAAATCCATTTCAACGAAGATCAATCAGCTGGCAAACAGACAGATGAAACGTGTCTATCTGCATGTCGCTGTCGAGGGTGACCGTACTCTCTACCGAACATTCGTTGAAAAAGCGCATGCTGTCGGAATCGAAGTCTATTTTTTATTCGGACAGCCACGCTGGATCACAAACGAAGGAACGACAGCTCGACCGAACGTCGAGGATCCACTCGCCTGGATCTCGACCTATCAACAGGAAACGATCAGTCATCCGGATGGCATCAGCGTCGATCTCGAACCGTATGCCTTACCTGAGTGGGAGACGGACCAGCCACGTGTCATCGCCTCCTATGAACGCATCTTACTCGCCTTCCGCGAGAAAGCGTCTGCTGAAGGATTACCACTGCAACTGTTCCTCCCGTTCTGGTTCCATACCGTACAGGATGCGAACAGTCGCCCTCTCAGCGAATGGGCAATGGATCTTGCTGACGAAGTCACGTTGATGAGTTACCGGACCGTCTATGGTGGTGGTAACGGACTTGGCGCCATCACGATGACCGATGCACTCTATGCCGCAAGCAACAATCATACTTTATCGTATGCGATCGAGTTCACCGAACTCCCAGAGACGCCGGATATCACGTTTTACGGTAAGACACGAACGCAGTTGAATCAGCTCGTCAATCAGACGATGGCCAGTTCGCTGCCGCCAAGTGCGATCGTCTATCATGATTTTGAATCCTACCAAGCGTTCATGCGTAGTACGCAGTGAGAACATAAAGATTTGAAACGAAGGCACAGGAAAAAAGACTTGCTATCATTGATCCGACTCCTCCAGGAAAAAGCGCAAATTTTTGCGCTGTCAGAGACAAACAAGACCCGGGTTCACTGTTATACGAACAGTGAAGACTGGCTTGTGTCTCGCCTGAGGAAAGCGGGTCAAATGGAGCAAGTCTTTCTTTTCTTCCACATCGTCCCAAAATGAAAAGTGGTCCTTCCCATTACTGAGAAGAACCATCTTTTAATTCATCTCGATGTTCTTACTTTCCGAGGTTATCGAGCATGATTCCTGTACCGCGTGCGACACATAACATCGGATCTTCTGCGATCAGAACCGGTAGACCAAGTTCTTTTGCAAGCAGTTGATCGATTCCGTCCAGCAACGCGCCCCCACCCGTTAGGATGATACCACGATCGATGATGTCCGCTGCAAGCTCCGGTGGTGTCTTCTCGAGTACACGCTTCGTTGCCTCGACGATCTCCATCGCTGCTTCCGCAAGCGCATCGTGCATCTCTTCTGATGTCACCGTGATGTTGTGTGGTAAACCCGTCACGAGATTTCGTCCGCGAATATCCATCTGTTCGCTCCGTCCGTCTTCTGAAACAGTAGCAACCGTCGTCTTGACGGCTTGTGCCGTCCGTTCTCCGATGATGAGCTTATGTGTATCCTTGATCGAACGGATGATGTCGTGGTCGAAACGATCTCCTGCGACTTTGATCGTCTCCCCGCATACGATATCACCCATTGAAAGTACGGCAACATCCGTCGTTCCGCCACCGATATCAATGACCATGTGCCCTGCTGGCATCCAAATGTCCATACCGGCACCGACTGCTGCGACCTTCGGCTCGACTTCGAGGAAGACCGTCTTTGCGCCTGATTTTTCACCGGCTTGACGAATTGCCTTCGCTTCAACCGTCGTGATGCTTGCTGGTGTACAGATCAACATCCGGACTCCACCGAACATCTTACGGACTTCAATCTTATCGATGAAATGGCGAAGCATTGCTTCCGTCATTTCAAAATCAGCAATGACACCGTCTTGAAGTGGTCGAATGGCCACGATGTTCCCCGGCGTCCGCCCTACCATCAAGTGTGCTTCCGTACCTACCGCATGAATCTTACCTGTTGCCTTATCGATCGCGACGACCGATGGCTCATCGAGGACGATGCCTCTACCTTTGACATGAATGACGACGTTCGCCGTCCCTAAGTCGATTCCGATATCTCTTGAAAACATCTCGTGTGCTCTCCTTTACCCACTGGCTATTCTTCCAAAATATAGAACGTCGTTTGGACGTCTAACCCATTTATGTATACATACCTTTCAATTCTAGCATATGCCCCCTCGTGAAACGACTTTCTTTTTCCGCTTTTCGGATTTCATTGTCGTCCTTTTCAAAAGACGACAAAAAGAGCACCATCCCGCAAATGGGATGATGCTCTTATATAAGTGCTTAAAGTTTTGTTGCAGCTGTTTCTTCAACGACTGCTACTTCTTCAGTCACACGTTCTACGTCTGCACCAAGTGCTTGTAACTTCAAGTGGAAGTCGACGTATCCACGGTCGATGTGGTGAAGTGCACCGACGCGTGTTTCACCTTCAGCGATCAACCCTGCTGTGACGAGTGCTGCCCCTGAACGAAGGTCTGTTGAAAGAACTTCTGCGCCTTGTAATTGTACGCCACCGTTGATGATCGATGAACGACCTTCAATCTTGATGTCAGCGTTCATACGACGGAATTCTTCAACGTGCATGAAACGGTTCTCGAAGACTGTTTCCGTGATGACCGATGTGCCGCCTGCTTTGAGGACGAGTGCCATCATTTGTGCTTGAACGTCTGTCGGGAAACCAGGGTGTGGCATCGTCTTGACGTCAACTGCTTCAAGTTTTGCTGGACCGACGACACGGAGACCTTCTTCCGTATCCGTGATCTTAACGCCCATCTCTTCCATCTTCGAGATGAGTGGACGAAGGTGTTCGCGCTCAGCGCCGATGACTTCGACATCACCTTCAGTGATCGCTGCTGCGATCATGAACGTACCTGCTTCGATCCGGTCCGGGATGACGTAGTGTGTTGCACCGTGTAATTTCTCGACGCCTTCGATGCGGATCGTTTCTGTACCTGCACCGCGGACTTTTGCGCCCATTGCGTTCAAGAAGTTAGCAAGGTCAACGATTTCTGGTTCTTTTGCGACGTTCTCGATGACTGTCGTTCCTTCTGCGAGTGTCGCAGCCATCATGATGTTCTCTGTCGCACCGACTGATGGGAAGTCAAGATAGATTTTTGCACCTTGGAGACGACCGTCGACTTGTGCCTCAACGAATCCGTTTCCGATGATCGTTTTTGCGCCCATTGCTTCGAATCCTTTCAAGTGAAGGTCGATTGGACGTGAACCGATCGCACAACCACCTGGCATTGCAACACGTGCGCGACCGAGGCGTGCGAGTAATGGACCCATGACGAGAATCGAAGCCCGCATTTTACGAACGTACTCAAGTGGTGCCTCATCTTTGAGGTCCGGCTCAGCATTGACCGTCACCGTGTTTGCTTCTGCATCGAACTCGACTTCTGCGTTCAAGTTGCGTAAGACGTTATTGATTGTATAGACGTCTGCTAGACGTGGTACGTTTTGAAGAACCGATTGTCCCTCCGATGCAAGCAATGTCGCGACAAGTGTTTTTAAGACCGCGTTCTTTGCACCTTCTACTTTGACTGTTCCAGCTAATTTACGTCCGCCACGGACAACGATTTTTTCCATTCTCCCTACTCCTCTGCTTCGTTTCTGTTCTAGTATGTTCAATTCGTGATTGGTGAGGATCATAGTTGGAATTCAACGAATGTTAGAAAAGAAACTTCCCTATAGTTGATCTCTTACTCCAAAGCCAATACGACGTTTCGATTGTAATGTTAGATGATTGCTAAATGACTGTGTTCCTTCATTGAAAGAGCAGTGTCCTGTTCCATGTTAAAACAAATTACCATTTCAGGGTTTACAATGCAGTTACAAGTTCACCCGATTAAAAACTGAAGACGTTGTGCAAAGCCGGCATAATCCAGTAAAAAGCGCGCTACGATGGATCCAAGTGCAATTGCTAGAATCGTTCGCAAGGCTACCGCATGCGGTCCTTTAGGATGTTGCAGGATTTTCTCCCATTTGACTGGTAACAAGGACCACCAGGCGAGTAAAATCGCCACGATGTAGACCAGCATACTAACTAACGCACTCACACCAATAGATGTCACTTTCGTTGCACCTCTTCTTCATAGTTTCTTCAACTCTACTATGATTTCATAAAATGAATGATTGCGCAAACAAAAAAGAACACGCTGAATTAATTTTAGCGTATAAAATATATTTATTGAAGATAAATTTGGTCTTCTACTGAAAAAAGGTTGAAGAATTCGTGAAGACGAGGCATATAGTGTACTTTTACATTTTTGCAGTATTTTAAACCTGTATCCTTCATCGTGTTGCGAAAACGGTTGCCATACGAAAAATCATTGACGTTTCATACAAAAAAACCCCGGCTCCGCGAACGGAACCGGGGTTTCATCAAATCAATCGCGACCGTAGTCTTTCAAGCTGAGACGGTTAACTGCTCGTTTCAGTGAAAGTTCAGCACGCTTGAATTCGAGTTCTGATAATTTCGTGTCCTGGAGACGACGTTCTGCACGAACCTTCGCAGCTGCAGCCCGGTCGTAGTCGACCTTGTCTGCTTGCTCCGCAGTTTCCGCAAGAACCGTTACAGTATCCTGGCGCACTTCCATAAAGCCACCGCTGATAGCGATCAACGTGCGTCCGCCATCTTCGTGGCGCAACTTCAAGATGCTGATGTCGAGTGGTGTTACGAGTGGGACGTGGTGCGGGAGAACCCCGATCTCACCAGAAATCGTCTTCGCAACGACCATACGGACATCGCCATCATACACTTCGCCATCCGGGGTGACGATATTGACATGAAGTGTGTTCATCTCAAGTCCCCCTTATGCTTTGTCACTTAGACAAGCGCCTTCGCTTTTTCAATCGCATCTTCGATCGGACCGACGAGACGGAATGCTTCTTCCGTTAAGTCATCGTGTTTACCTTCGAGGATTTCTTTGAAGCCGCGGATCGTGTCCTTAACTGGGACGTACGATCCTTTTTGTCCTGTGAACTGCTCAGCTACGTGGAAGTTCTGCGACAAGAAGAACTGGATACGACGCGCACGGTGTACAGTCAATTTGTCGTCTTCTGACAACTCGTCCATACCGAGGATCGCGATGATATCTTGAAGTTCTTTATAACGCTGAAGTGTTTCCTGAACTTGACGTGCAACACCGTAGTGCTCTTCGCCGACGATTTCCGGTGAAAGGGCACGTGATGTCGAAGCAAGTGGATCCACGGCAGGATAGATCCCCATCTCAGAGAGACGGCGCTCAAGGTTCGTCGTTGCATCTAAGTGAGCAAACGTCGTCGCAGGAGCCGGGTCAGTATAGTCATCGGCTGGTACATAAACCGCTTGGATCGATGTAACCGAACCTTTGTTTGTTGATGTGATTCGCTCTTGAAGCATACCCATCTCTGTTGCGAGTGTTGGCTGGTAACCAACGGCAGATGGCATACGACCGAGAAGGGCCGATACCTCAGAACCTGCTTGTGTATAACGGAAGATGTTATCAACGAAGAGAAGAACGTCTTGTCCTTGCTCATCACGGAAGTATTCTGCCATCGTCAAACCAGTCAAGGCAACACGAAGACGTGCACCCGGTGGTTCGTTCATCTGACCGAAGACCATCGCTGTTTGTTTGATAACGCCTGAATCCGTCATCTCGTGGAACAAGTCATTTCCTTCACGCGTCCGCTCACCAACACCTGCGAATACCGAGATACCGCTGTGCTCTTGCGCGATGTTGTTGATCAATTCCTGGATGAGGACGGTCTTACCTACACCGGCACCACCGAAGAGACCGATCTTACCACCCTTGATGTAAGGAGCGAGCAAGTCGACGACTTTAATTCCAGTCTCGAGGATTTCAACTTTCGTTGAAAGGTTATCGAAAGTCGGTGCTTTTTTGTGGATCGGAAGACGTTCCACGTCAGCAGCGATTTCTTTTTCATCAATTGGGTTACCGAGTACGTTGAAGACGCGACCAAGTGTCGCTTCTCCGACGGGTACCGAGATTGGAGCATTCGTATCGATTACTTCAATTCCACGGCGTACTCCATCCGTTGAGTCCATCGCAATGGTACGGACGACGTCGTCACCAAGGTGCAGGGCGACCTCAAGCGTCAAGTCGATAGCCACTTCTTCTACAGTTTGCGGCGTATATTGAATACGGAGCGCGTTGTAGATGTTCGGTAAGTGTCCTTCGAACTTAACGTCGATGACAGGTCCCATGACCGCGACGACGCGGCCTTTTAAACCGAGTTCGTTCATCGTGTTTCCTCCTACCTATCGTTACGCCAGTCGGGATTACTGCTGCGCAGCAGCCCCACTGACGATCTCTGTGATTTCTTGCGTGATTGCAGCTTGTCGAGCTCGGTTGTAGACGAGAGTCAATCGACCGATCAAGTCATCTGCGTTATCTGTCGCACTTTGCATTGCTGTCATACGTGACGCATGTTCTGCTACTTTCGCGTCAAGAAGCGCACCGAAGATCAAGCTCTCCGCATAACGCGGGAGGAGTTCAGCAAGGATTTGTTCCTCGCTTGGCTCGTACTCATAAGTCGTCGAAGACGAAGCTTCGATTTCTCCGAGTGGGAGAAGCGTTTCGACTTTCACTTCCTGGCTGATGACAGATAAGAAGTGGTTGTAGCACAGCTTGAGCTCGTCGATTTCGCCGAGCGTGAACGCACTCACTGTGCGCTTCACGATTTCAGCGACGTCGACATACGAAGGAGAATCGTTCAAGCCTGTGATCGCATCCGTGACCGTAATTCCGCGTGAACGGAAGAACTGGACACCGACTTTACCGACCACGAAGAGAACGTAACTGTCCGCAGTATGCTTTTCTTTGATTTCCCGGTAGACTTCACGCAGCACGTTGGCGTTATATGCACCAGCTAAGCCGCGATCCGATGTGATGACGATATAGCCCGTCTTTTTGACGGGACGTTTCTCGAGCATCGGATGGCTCGCACCTGTCGTGCCATTCGCAATGGTTCCGAGTACCTCTTGCATTTTCAGCATGTAAGGTTGGAACTTCGCGCTATGTGCTTGAGCGCGGTTCAGTTTCGACGCCGAAACCATGTTCATCGCTTTCGTGATCTGTTTCGTACTTTTCGTCGAGTTGATCCGCGTTTGTATCTCGCGCAACGATGCCATTTCGATTCACCACCTTGTTAGTATCAAGAGCGTTCCGCCGGATTAAACCGTCGCTTGGAACGTTTTCTTAAATTCTGAGATTGCTGCTACGATCTCTTCGTCTGCTGGAAGGTTACCTGTCTTACGGATCTCATCGCAAAGTTGTTTGCGGTTTTGATCAAGCCAGAGGTTGAGTTCCTTTTCAAAACGACGGATATCCGTTACAGCAACATCATCAAGGTGACCACGAGTCAAGGCATAGATGATGATGACTTGCTTATCGACAGTAAGTGGTTGGTTCAAGTCTTGTTTCAAGACTTCAACTGTCCGCTCACCACGGTTAAGCTTCGACTGAGTCGCTTTATCAAGGTCAGATCCGAACTGTGCGAATGCTTCAAGCTCACGGTAAGATGCGAGGTCAAGACGGAGCGTACCCGCTACCTTCTTCATCGCTTTTACTTGAGCCGAACCACCTACACGCGATACCGAGAGACCCGGGTTGATCGCGGGACGGACACCTGAGAAGAAGAGATCCGATTGAAGGAAGATTTGACCATCCGTGATCGAGATAACGTTCGTCGGGATGTAAGCTGAGATATCCGACGCTTGTGTTTCGATGAACGGAAGGGCAGTCAAGCTACCTGCGCCAAGCTCGTCGTTCAACTTCGCCGCACGCTCAAGAAGGCGTGAGTGGAGGTAGAAGACATCCCCTGGGTAAGCTTCGCGGCCTGGTGGGCGTTTCAAGAGAAGTGAAAGCTCACGGTAAGCAGCTGCTTGTTTTGAAAGATCATCATAGATGACAAGAACGTGTTTGCCTTGGTCCATGAAGTGTTCACCCATCGCGACACCTGCGAATGGTGCGAGGTAAAGAAGTGGAGCTGGCTGTGAAGCCGCTGCCGAAACGACGATCGTGTAATCGAGGGCACCGTTTTTACGGAGCGTCTCGACGACGCCACGGACTGTTGATTCTTTTTGTCCGATTGCGACGTAGATACAGATCATGTTTTCTTCTTTTTGGTTGATGATCGTATCGATCGCGATCGACGTTTTACCCGTCTGACGGTCACCGATGATCAACTCACGCTGTCCACGACCGATTGGAACGAGGGCATCGATCGCCTTGATTCCTGTCTGAAGTGGTTCGTGTACCGATTTACGCGCCATGACGCCAGACGCCTTACGCTCGATCGGGTTGTAGTGTTCTGTTTCGATTGGACCAAGACCATCGATTGGCATACCGAGTGGGTTGACGACACGTCCGAGGAGTGCGTCTCCTGTTGGTACTTCCATGATGCGGCCCGTACGGCGAACAGAGTCGCCTTCTTTGATTTCAAGGTAGTCACCGAGGATGATGATACCGACGTTGCCTTCTTCTAAGTTTTGCGCCAAGCCCATTGTGCCGTTAGCGAATTCTACGAGCTCTCCCGACATGACGTTGTCGAGTCCGTGTGCACGAGCGATACCATCACCGATTTGGATGACCGTACCTGTCTCGTTCACTTCCATCGTAGAACCGTACTGCGCGATACGCGCTTTAAGCAGGGCGCTGATTTCTTCAGCTCTAATGCTCATGCGTTTCACCCCTATTTTCTTACGCTTTTAACAGCTCACGCTCAAGGCGCGTTAGTTTAGTTTCGATCGTTCCGTCATATGTCGTGTAACCGATTTGGACGCGAAGTCCTCCGATGACGCGCGTGTCGACGACGTTCTCGACTTCAAGCGTTTTACCTGATTTTTGGCCAAACGTCTCTTTCACTTTCGTGAGTTCCTCGTCCGACAATTTGTATGCACTCGTGACGATTGCCGTCGCGACATTGCGGTGTTCATTCAACAATGCAATGAAGTGTTCCGGTAATGTAACGATCTCTGCCGCCCGGTCGTTTTCGACCATGACAAGCAATGTGTTCAAGACGATCGTGTTGAAGCCAGTGAAGCTTGTTTGAAGAACTTGCTTGAGCTCTTCAGCAGAAATCGATGGGTTATCTAAAACCGAAGCGAGCTCTGGTGTTGCGTGGAGCACTTCGCCGAGCGTCCGCACATCAGCTTCTGCTTGCTCGAGCACATGGTGCTCAAGCGCAAGATCGAAGAGCGCTTTTGCGTAGCGTCCCGCTACGTGATCACGCATTAGTTCGTGCCCTTAGTATCAGCAAGGAATTGATCGACGAGTGCTTTTTGAGCGGCTTCGTCTGTCGCAAGCTGTGTTTTCATGACGTGGCGTGCTGCAGCGATTGCTTGAAGAGCGACATCGTTCTTCAAAGCAGCTTGTGCTTCAGCGCGTTCACGTTCGATCGCACGGCGAGCTTCTTCCTTACTCATTTCGGATTCAAGACGTGCCTGCTCCATCGCACGTGCTTGCTCTGCTTCTGCCTGACGGCGTGATGCTTCTAAAAGATCGCGTGCTTCCGTACGCGCCTTGTTTAATTCTTCGCGTTGTTGTTCTACGTAGACTTCAGCGTCTTTACGGCTCTTTTCAGCCGAGTTGATCTCGCTAGCCACATGCTCTTCCCGCGCTTTCATCATGTTGACGAGCGGGCCCCATGCGAATTTCTTCAAGAGGATGAGGAGCAAGAGGAAAACGACGATCGTGACGATCATGTTGGCTAGTAAGAGTTGGTTGCCTTCGCCGCCAGCCTCTGCCGCAAGATACGTTAGATTCATTCGATTACACTCCCCTCGTGGTTGGTTCAACTTCAATATCTACATAAGGGAGCCTAAGCTCCCGTGACGGTTCACTCAAACGTTGAACGAATAGCGCCCTATGTAGTCCGTTCTCGTTAATCGTGGATTAAGAGTTGAGAAGAAGGAAACCGACCGCTACACCGATGATTGGAAGTGCCTCGACGAGACCGATACCGATGAACATTGTTTGACGAAGTTCGTTTTTGAGTTCTGGCTGACGTGCTTGACCTAATACTGTACCGTTTACGATAAGACCGTTACCGATACCTGCGCCGAGTGCGCCGAGTCCGATGATGATCGCTGTTGCAATAAGATTCATGATAAATTGCCTCCCTAGAGTATGTTCATTGATTTGTCGTGCTGTTATCGGAAAAGCGGATGCTTTACCTTCGAATTAATGGTCGTGCGCTGCCTTATGTCCGATGTAAACCATCGTCAAGATAAGGAAGATATACGCTTGGATACCACCGATGAAGAGTGAGAATCCTTGCCAGATCAACATCGGGATACCCGAGATGATCGCGCCGACTGGTCCGAGGAATTGGAAATCGTTCGTACCAGAGACGATACCGATCGAAAGAATAATTCCGATCATGATTTCACCAGCGAAGATGTTTCCGTAAAGACGAAGACCGAGCGTCAACGTGTTTGCAAACTCCTCGATGATGGTAATGATAAACATCGGTGTCATGAATGTTTTCGCATAAGCACCGAAGCCTCGCATTTTCACACCGTAGTAATGACTTAAGACTACTACGAGAGATGAAAGTGCCAGTGTCACGTAAGGATCTGCAGTTGGTGAGTTGAACCAAATGTAGTGTCCCGTCACGACGTTGAATGGGAGACCCATGATGTTGGACACAAGGATGAACAGGAATAATGTCATTCCGAACGTAAGGAAGCGACCCCCTGTTTTCCAGTCCATCGTGCTGCTGATGATTCCGCGAACGAATTCAAGGAACATCTCCATCACGTTTTGAGCACCGGTTGGCTTCATCACAAGACGTCGCGTACCGGCCACGGCAATCAAGAAGACGAGAGCAGCAGCAATCAATACTGTGATCAAGTTCGTCCAGCTACCGTACAGAACGAAGTCACCCCAGAGTGGGATTTCGTAAAGTGGCATTTCGTGGTTCATTTGACTATTCACCTCTTTTCCCGCTTGAGTTCGTGAGTCAAGAACTCACAAAATTGTATGACGTGGCCGGCGAGAAGGCCTATTACCACCGCAGTTAATGACAATTCAGTTTGATATTTCAAACCGATCATCACACAAAGTACCGCGACCGCCATGCGTGAAACGGTCCCTCGAGACACTGGCTTACGCCCGGTCTCAATTACACGATACATACGATCGACGCTGAGTCGTTGAAGCGTCAAGATCAGAAAGCTGCCAGTTCCACCAAGTGCTAGTCCATAAATGACCGGGTCACTCGGGCGTCCGATGAGCAGCAGGACAGCCAGGATTCCATAAAAGAGTCCAAACCATCGTAAGTACGCACGATACAACGCATCTTGAAGGATGATGTTCATGTCTTCTCCCCTAACAAGTGCCTGATCATGGCGATCATGCAAAGAATGCCGATGAAAATCCCGATGAACACGGCGAACGTCGCACCCATTTTTTCCCACCATTGTTGTTGTTCCCCATAGTTCCCAACCAAAAAGCCAATGACGATCGGTGCAGCCAGTGCCGTCGAAATTTGCGAGGCCATGACCATACTCTTCGCGAGCCCACTTTGGCGCACTAGAGACGACCCCCTTTTTTCCCAATTGTGAGTTCTTTTTCTTTCCCACAATTTGCGGATTTTCATACTAGTCAAGAATACAATGAAGCAGCTTTCATAGTCAAATGAATTCACAATAAAAACAGGGCCGAAAAACCTATACATATCAACGATTGATAAGGTTTTCACAGATGTCTTACATGCAAGTCATTTCACGAAGATGTGAAGAAAATATGTAGTACTATCAACGGTTAAAGAGATTGTTCATATGGTGAACAAAACCGTTGAATAGTAACGTTATATCGTGCCCGTTAAAGCGAAACAAGCCCTCTAAAATTGATTTGTGTCGATTTTGTGAAAAAAACATTTTTTGTTCACAATTGAAAACGCTTCCGAATCGGGACATAAAAACAGCTCTGACATCTGTTTGTAACAATACATTTCAGCGATTTCCATTTTTTTAATCGTGCGCTATGTCACAGCTTGAATCGTCATCGCTTCCCTTCCAGTTTCAAGGTCATTTGGTTTTACATTTTCTAAACAAATGGGCTGATTTTAGTGGAAATGGTAAGATTTAAAGATATTATCCTCCTAAATCAACTATTGCGATTACACGAAATTCAAGACATAACAAAGAATCGCTCACATCACGCGACTCCTACAGGAAAAAGCACGAGTTTTCGTGCTGTCAGAGACAAGTGAGATCCGACTCCTCGTCTAAAGACGAAGGAGGCGCGGCTCACGTCTCGCCTGAGGAAAGCAAGTGAATGCAAGCGATTCGAGGATGATCGTTTTTTATTGCATGAGTAACGGTGCCGGTGCTTCTCCTTGACCGAAGTGATGCAGAATTGCTTGGACGATGCGTTCGGACGCGTGACCGTCTCCATACGGGTTTGAAGCATGCGCCATCTCCTGATAAAGTGTTTTGTTCGTCAAGAGTTCTGTTGCCATCTGATAGATCGTCTCTTCTTCCGTTCCGGCAAGCTTCAACGTTCCGGCAGTAATCCCTTCCGGACGTTCCGTCGTATCGCGTAAGACAAGAACAGGAACACCGAGTGATGGTGCTTCTTCTTGTACGCCACCCGAGTCAGTTAAGATCAAATGGGCACGGCTCGCGAAGTTATGGAAATCGAAGACGTCGAGTGGAGCAATCAACGAAATCCGATCATGCCCTTCAAAAACCTTCTTCGCTGCTTCTTGAACGACTGGATTGAGGTGGACCGGATAGACGACGTGCGTCTCCGGGAACGCATCGACGAGGCGACGAATCGCCCGGAACATTTGGTGCATTTTCTCGCCTTGGTTCTCACGACGGTGCGCTGTCATCAAGATCAACTTCCGGTCCCCGACCGTCTCGAGCATCGGGTGGACGTAATCCGATTGGATGGTCGTTTGCAGGGCATCGATCGCCGTGTTTCCTGTGACGTAGACACCAGCGTGACGATTTTCGGATGCGAGATTCGCTGCCGCTTGCGCTGTCGGAGCGAAATGTAAGTCCGCGAGCGTCGACGTCAACTGACGATTGACCTCTTCCGGGAACGGAGAGTACTTATTATTGGTCCGCAGTCCCGCCTCGACGTGACCGACCGCGATCTGATTGTAATAAGCAGCAAGGCTTCCAACGAACGTCGTCGTCGTGTCCCCATGGACGAGGACGAGATCCGGTTTGATGTCCTTCATGATGGCATCAAGTCCTTCAAGACCACGCGTCGTAATGTCGACGAGTGTTTGACGTTGCTTCATGATATTCAAATCATGATCCGGTTCGATCTCAAACAGATCGAGCACTTGATCGAGCATCTCCCGGTGCTGGGCAGTGATCGTAACATGAACATCAAAAGCAGGGTGTTGCTTTAGGGCGTTGACGAGCGGTGCCATCTTGATGGCTTCCGGTCGTGTCCCGAAAATCGGCATGACTGTAATCGGCATGGTGACTTCCTCCTTTTTTCCTTTTTTCATTAAAGCATATTTCAGCAATCTTGCGCAGTTTACGAAATAGCAACGAAAAGACCGCAGATCATCGTCTGCGGTCTTTTCGTATATCTTGCTGTTTTTTACTTCGTTCCGAAGAGACGGTCTCCTGCATCACCAAGTCCTGGGACGATGTATCCGTGGTCGTTCAACTTCTCGTCGAGTGCCGCGAGATAGATGTCGACGTCTGGGTGTTCTTCTTGAACGCGTTTAACGCCTTCAGGTGCTGCACAGAGACATGCGAGCTTGATGCTCTTCGCTCCTTGTTTCTTTAAGGAGGAGATGGCGTCTGCCGCCGAACCACCTGTCGCAAGCATCGGGTCAACGACGACGAAATCACGTTCTGCGACGTCTGTTGGGAGCTTGAGGTAGTATTCCGTTGGCTCGAGTGTCTCCGGATCACGGTACAAACCGATGTGACCGACTTTGACGTTCGGCATCATGCGGAGCATGCCGTCGACCATACCGAGACCGGCACGGAGAATCGGGACGATCCCGAGTTTCTTGCCTTCGATCATCTTCTGCGTCGTCTTCGTGACCGGTGTCTCGATCGCGACATCTGTGAGTGGAAGGTCACGTGTGATTTCATATGCCATCAATGAAGCCACCTCGTCGACAAGTTCCCGGAATTGTTTCGTTCCTGTTTCGACTTTACGCATGATCGTCATCTTGTGCTGAATCAATGGGTGATCAAATACATGTACTTTACTCATTGTTTGCATCTCCTCTCCATTCTCTTTTCGCATTGTACTCTATAAGCGTACTGCTTGGGAACTGTTTTTTCGTCAATTCCCGAGCGTACTCTTACCCGACAGAATCGCTTTTGCCGCATAAGACCATTCATTTTCCGGTTGTTTCGCGAGTTCTTGTAAGGTCGCTCGATAGTCGCCTTTTTTATATTTTTGTTCATAAACGGCTTGCATCCAGAGGACATCACTTATGTAACCGGACTTCGGAAAATCTTCCCGATAGGCGATGTAATCTGCTTGTGTCGTGTTCTTCAACTTTCCGGCCGCAATCAACTTATAAAAGCGTGCCATGCCTGCCGTCTCTTTGTTCGTCAAGACGGATCCGTTCAAGACACTGTCTGCTCGTTTGTAGTCCTTCGCCTGAACGGCAGCGACCCCTTGCTCGAGCGATTCTTTCGCAGACACTTTCGGCTTCTGCGTTTCCGTTTTTGTTTCCTTCTTCTCTGGCTTGATCGCTTTCGCTCTCTCTTGCTCACTTGCCAACTGTTCGTTTTTTTCTTTTAACTGTTCGACTTCTGTTTGCAGCGCTGCGAGTTGTTGCTCGACCTCTGTCTGTTTCGTCGCGACCGGTGTCGCCGGTTCATCGTCCAACTGTGTCCAGATCAGACCGAGACAAACGACAGCTACAGCTCCACCGAGCCACCACGGGTTTAGTTTTCCGAGTTGCTTCCAATTTTTCAGTTGTGGATGATTCTGAACGGTCATAGGAAACGATGCTAGCCGTTTCTGAACAAGACGTTTCCCGCCTGCTTTCCCTGCGATCGCTAGGCGGTAACGATAAACCTCTGCCGGCATCGGTAACGTCTTCCACTGTTCAAACCGAGCATCCGCTTGTTCATAAAATCCGGCCTGTTGCATGATGACGATTGCTTTGAAATCTTCGAGCATCCGTTGATATTCCCGGCGCTCGTGGCTTTTATGTGTAAACCATTCCGTTAGTCGTTCAGTCTGAATGGCTTGTAATTCGCTTTGAATCAAGGTTGTTAAATTCACATTTATTTCCACCCTTATCTTTTTTTACTACGGTTAAGTATAACAAAGATAACGCTTCCGCAAATGGTCCGTTTCCCCTATCTTCTTGATGAATCAGCAAAAAACCCTTTTGTTTTCACATGCACTGAGGCACGAAAACAAAAGGGTAACTCGTTCAACTATGAGAATAGGACCGGGATGCTGTCGCTTCCGTAATCCGTCCGTCTTCGATTCGCCAAATCCGGTCACAGACATCTAGCATCCGTTCGTCATGCGTGATGACGATGACGGTCTTGTTCGCATCATGCGCTTGCTGTTGCAATAACTCCATCACCCGGCGTCCATTTGGGTAATCGAGACTCGCCGTCGGTTCATCCGCGAGTACAAGTCGTGGGTCATTGACGAAAGCCCGGGCAATTGCGACACGTTGACGTTCCCCACCCGATAAGGCGTGCGGCAAATGGTCTTTCCGGTGCTCGAGTCCGAACACAGCGAGTGCCGCCGTCGCGTCAACCGATCGACCGGCTTCCTTCGCGACTAGCTCCAGTTGCTCACCTGCCGTCAAAAACGGCACGAGATGCGATTCTTGAAAGATGAATCCGACTTCTTCGAGACGTAAGCGACGGCGTTCTTCGTCCACTGCTTCACTGACACACGTATGATCAAAGTAGACGGCACCATGCGTTGGTGTCTGTAACAATCCAAGCAGCTGGAGCAGTGTACTTTTCCCACTACCGCTCGGTCCGACGAGAGCAATCAACTCGCCCGCTTCTGCTTGTAAGTTGATGTCATACAGTACCGTCATCTCACCATAACTTTGCTCAATCTGTTCTAATCGAATCATCCGTTCATTCCTCCCATCGCATCTGCCGCTTCGAGTTTCTTGACCATCCGTAAGGGAACGAGCGCACCGAGGATCGCCGTTACGAGTAGAATGCCGCCGTACATCAGACTCGTCGACCATTCAAATCGGAAGGGAAGATCCGTCGGCAGGAAACGACTCGTTAGATAGGTGATGGCGACGCTGACACCAAAGGCAAGACTCGTCAGTATGACGACTTGAACGAGCAGACTCGCACCCATCGTCCGTGTCCGGATACCGATTGCCTTTAAGACACCAAGCTGTTTCATCTTCTGCATCGTCAAAATATAGAAGAAGGCTGTCAGGATCAATGCTCCGATGACGACGAGCGCGACCCGCATCATCTGAAAGGAGTTTTGCTCCGCTGCATAGCCTGGTACGTTCTCAACGACTGCTTGTTTTGAGAAGACCGCTTGATCCGTTTGCAACGACTGACCGATATACGCTGAGACGTATGATGCCCCCATCTTCGATTGCCATGCTTGCCACGATTCATCCGTCATCCAGAGAACGGGTGCATGACTATAACGACCGTCCGTCACTGTACCGGCAATCTGGAACGTCTCCTTCGTTCGAAAATCCGTGATCGTATCGCCGACGCGCGTTCCGCGTTGCTCCGCATACGCAGCATCAACAAGTACCTCCCCTTTTTGCAACGATTGCAGCTGTTTGGGACCATATTTCGTAGTCTGTGATAACGCAAAGACCGTTACGTCGTCCTTCGTTTTATTCTTCTTCTCAAGCACCATGTTCTGGACACCGAGTGCTTCCGCGCCCTTTGGTGTCTCATCCGCCTGTAAGAATGAACGGGTCAGCTGCCCTTCTGCATCTTTACTTAGCGCAAACTGTTCGACCGGCAGATTACGGACGGCTGCCCCATTGTCATAAGCTAGTCCGTCCGCAAGACCGGTGATCATCAAGATCAATAAGACGATCAACATCGTCACAATCGTCATCCAACTGAATCGCCCTTTCATCCGGACGAGTTCTTTCCATCCTAGTTTCATTGTGTGTTCCCTCCTGTATGTTCGCTACAGGATTGATGATACAGCCACAATATGAACGGAACATGAACGCAGGTGTCACGCGCGTAAAAAAGTTAACGTTACGGTTAGACCCGATGAAGCGGACGACAAGCTCGCATCCCCGCCGAGTTGACGCATCGTCTCTTTGACAATCGCTAGACCAAGACCCGTTCCGCGCGTCGTCCGGGATGCATCGCCTTGATAAAAGCGTTCGAAGGCATGTTTCATCTGTTCATCAGTCATGCCTGGTCCTTCATCCTTGATTCGGATGATGATCTGATCCGCTTGTTCCTCTGCTTGAATCTGGATCGTCGCTCCGTCTTTTGAGACCGAGACAGCGTTTCGGATGACATTTTGGAAGACATGTTCCAACGCACTGACATCCGCTTGTATTTGTATCACCGTCGGAACATCGAGTGCGACAGCGATTCCTTGCTCATCCAGCTGGAAGGCAAGTGTCGTGAGTGTCGCCTCAAGAGTCGTCCGCAGATTAAGTGCTTGTCGTTTGAAGCGTCGTCCTTCATCGAGCTTCGCTAAGATCAACAGTTGACGCGTCAGCTCCGACATTCGCTCCGCCTCTTGACGGATGACCGTCCGTTTCCTGACGTCTTCTCCCGTCACATCGAGTTGTCCCGCGTAACCAGCAATCGTCGTCAGCGGCGACTGGAATTCATGCGAGACGTTCGCAACGAATCGGCGCCGTTCCGTATCAGACGCTTCGACTGCCGTTGCCATTTCGTCAAACCGCCGGGACAGCTCACCAATTTCATCGCGTGCCTTCGTTCCGACGCGGATTCCGTAGTCACCGTCTGCCATCTGTTCCGTCGCTTTTGTCAGGCGTCGGATCGGACGAACGAGATAGCGGATTGAAAAGACAAGCAAAAGGAAACTGATCACGACAAGCAGTCCAAGGAACAGACCGACGAACAGATGCAACTCACGGATCTGACGACTCAAGTCCGGTCGGACGAAGATCGCGTCCGTGCCTTGCGCCGTCTTGACCGACGTGCCGTACGTATTGATGACTTCGTTATCGAACAGACCGAGCAAGAAGAGATGGAACGGATATTCACGCATTCCGTAATACGGTTGACCACTCTTCACTTGCTCGACGACCCGATTCGAGAGCGCTTCATTGCGAAACGGGTTTCCGTAACGCTCGATTGCGTCGTCCGTGCGCACATAAAGTTGAAAGCCGGTCGCTTGTAACATCCGGTAAAACGACTCCGTCTTTCCGTCCCCGTGCGTTTCATAATAATCGATCGCCGTCTCGACCGCTTCCTCGACTTTTTGGCTATAGCTGTCCTGCCAAAAGGAATAATAGGCAATATTACTAATCAGGAGCGCCAGTAGTGCCGACACGAGTAAGACAACGCAGACGAGTCCGACGATTTTCGTATAGAGGGATCTCATGCGTTGACCTCCAACCGGTAGCCGAGTCCGCGGACCGTCTCAATCTTCACCTGATTCGTTTCCTTTAAGCGTCCACGGAGACGTTTGATGTGAACATCAATCGTCCGGTCATCCCCCATGAAATCGAGTCCCCAGACATGTTCGATCAATTCCTCGCGGCTGAAGACCCGTCCCGGGAAACTCGCCAACTGATGCAACAATTCGAATTCACGTCGCGGGAGTGTCCACTCGGTCGACTGAATCGTCACGAGCTGACTACGTTTATCGATCGTGACATCTCCAAGATGCAAAACAGGTTGCGCCGCTTTTTGATAGCGCCGAGCCACAGCGTGGAGGCGAAATATTAATTCTTCCGGATCAAACGGTTTTGTGATGTAATCATCGGCACCTGCTGCGAAACCGTCCCGTTTATCTGTCAGCTCCCCGAGTGCCGTCAGCATCAAGATCGGGATGTCCCCGTGTTGCCGTAATCGCTCGCATAAGACGAGACCGGTCTGTCCGGGGAGCAGGACATCAAGTACGGCTGCTTCGAACGTCATCTTCTCGATCCAAGCAAGCGCTTCGTTTCCGTCTGCTGTCGCTCGGATGGAATGCCCGTCGGCTTGTAACGTTGACACGACAAGGGCTTGGATATGAGGATCATCTTCTGCGACTAGAATATACATCGTACTCCTCCTTTTTTAGACAAACAAAATCCCCTTCCCCCTTCTCAAAATGAAAAGGATGAAGGGGATGACAGTCATCCGCGCTCTGGGTAGAGTGGGAAACGACCTGTCAACGCAACGACACGCTCACGTGCTTGTGCGAGAACGTCTGCTTCTTCCGGGTGGTTCAAAACGAGTTCGATCAACTCGGCGATTTCTTTCATCTCAGCTTCCTTGAATCCGCGAGATGTCATCGCTGCCGTTCCGATCCGGATACCGCTCGTGACGAACGGGCTCGCTGGGTCGAACGGAATCGTGTTCTTGTTGACCGTAATGCCAGCTTCGTCAAGCGCATGCTCGGCGAGTTTACCTGTGATACCGAGTGGTTGCAAGTCAACGAGGAGCAAGTGATTGTCTGTTCCGCCTGAAACGATCCGGAGTCCACGATTCGTCAATTCCTCACCGAGGACTTTGGCGTTCGTGACGACTTGACCGATGTAGTCCTTGAACTCTGGTGCAAGGGCTTCACCAAATGCAACAGCTTTCGCGGCGATGACGTGCATGAGTGGACCACCTTGGATCCCTGGGAAGATCGCTTTATCAATTGCTTTCGCATGCTCTTCTTTACAGAGGATCATCCCACCACGTGGACCACGCAACGTCTTATGCGTCGTCGTCGTGACGAAGTGTGCATGCTCGACTGGGTTTGGATGTTGACCTGCTGCGACGAGTCCAGCGATGTGCGCCATGTCGACCATCAAGTAAGCACCGACGCTGTCTGCGATTTCACGGAAACGTTTGAAGTCGATGACGCGCGGATACGCCGATGCGCCCGCTACGATCAATTTTGGTTTATGCTCTTCAGCTAATTGTGCGACGACGTCGTAATCAATCATCTCTGTCTCTTGATCGACACCGTATTCCACGAAGTTGTACTGGACACCGGAGAAATTGACGGGGCTACCGTGCGTCAGATGGCCACCGTGCGATAGGTTCATCCCGAGGACCGTATCGCCCTGTTCGAGAATCGTGAAGTAGACCGCCATGTTCGCTTGTGCACCTGAGTGTGGTTGCACGTTCGCATGCTCTGCCCCGAAGATTTCCTTCGCGCGGTCGCGTGCTAAATTCTCAGCGAGATCGACATACTCACAGCCACCATAATAACGACGACCTGGGTAACCTTCTGCGTACTTGTTCGTCAAGACGCTGCCTTGTGCTTCCATGACAGCTTGCGAGACGAAGTTCTCGGATGCGATCAATTCGATGTTATCGCGTTGACGACCTAGTTCCTGGCGCATTGCCGAAAAGAGTGCCTCATCTTGTTGTTTCAGATACGTAAGCGGTGTTTGTTCCATCTGAATTCCCCCATTTCATTTCGATAGACCTATCTTAACACGAATGTTTCGTTCCCGGCATCCCTAAAAACAACATCAAAAAAGCAAGGGGTGCGCAACCCCTTGCATGAATCATTCGTATTTAGCACGTGCTCCACCGATTAATTTCGGTCGTGTCACGGCTGCCGTCACGTGTGCCTCACCAATTTCCTTATGCGGCAAGCGCACTGGAATCGCGACAGCTTTCAAGTGCATCCCGATGAATGTATCGCCGATATCGATTCCGGCATCTGCCTGAATCGCTTCGACGACGACTGGTGCCGAAAAACGCTGATACGCAGCACTCGCCATCGACCCACCCGCTTCCGGAACAGGAACGACCGTCACCGGATCGAGCCCGAGACGTTCAGCCGTTTGCCGCTCAAGTGTCAGCGCTCGGTTGATATGCTCACAGCCTTGGAAGGCAAGATCGACTTGATGCGATCGACGAAAGGCATCGAAGACATCGAACAAGGCGTCCGCCACTTCCGGTGAACCTGCCTTGCCGATTTGTTTACCGATGACTTCACTCGTCGAACAGCCGATCACGAGCAATTTTCCTTTTAAGGAAAATCGTTCATCCAGAGCGTTCAGTGTCTCTTCTAAATCGTGCTGGATGCGTGTCAAATCCATTACTTCACCTCATAATCCGAGATTTTACAAACGCGGTTCTCATGACGCCCACCTTCGAATTCCGTCTCAAGCCAAAGCTGCGCGATCTCACGAGCCAGTCCTGGACCGATGACGCGTTCGCCCATCGTCAAGATGTTCGAGTCGTTGTGCTGCCGCGTCGCTTTCGCGCTGAACGTATCATGGACGAGCGCTGCTCGGATGCCCTTGACCTTGTTCGCTGCGATACCGATCCCGATGCCTGTGCCACAAATCAAGATGCCACGGTCAAATTCTCCGTTCGCTACGGCCTCCGCGACCGGAATCGCGACATCCGGATAATCGATCGAGTCGGACGAATGCGTACCGAAGTCCGTATAGTCGATACCGAGCTCTTGTAAGAGATCGTTGATTTCTGCCTTTAACTTAAAACCGCCATGATCCGCGCCGATTGCTACTTTCATCTTTACTATTCCCCCGTTTGTTTAGGTTGTTTTTTCGGAAGTTTCCGTGTATCCGGAGCTTTTCTTCCGTTTCCGTTCTGCGTTAATTTTAACACAAGACGATTGACGAGGGGTTCGAGTTCATTGCGTACTTGGCGATAGACGTTCATCGATCCGCCGTACGGATCGTTGATGTCCCGTTCAAGCCCTGTCACATATTCATATAGAGTGAACGTCCGTTCCTTCAGTTCCGGGTACCGTTCACCGACTTCCTGCTTGTGCTGACGCGTCATCGTCAAGATGATGTCAGACCAGCGTCCGAGTACATCATCGAAGACTTGCGTATAGTGCTCGAGTTCGATGCCGCGTTCGCGTAACACTTGCAGTGCGTTCTCTGACGCATCGAATCCTTGCATCGAACGTAGTCCTGCTGAACGGACGTCAAATTCCTGATCAGCGACTTTCGAGCGTAGTAACGCCATCGCCATCGGGCTACGGCATGTATTTCCTGTACAGATGAATAAAACGCGACGTGTGCTCATCTCCGTATCCTCCTTCTTCAAGGGCGAATGACCCGACCACCTGCTGCTTTATGGAGGCGGTTGCGGACCGCAAGCCCCACCCCTTCTTCTGATAGGTCTCGTACAAAAATCTGATCCACCGTCGTCTGATCAAATCGCCGTAAACAATCGTAAAGACGTTGTGCCGCTGTCTCCATCGAATTACCAAGGGAGCAGCGAACATCTGCGTCGACATCCTCCCCGTCGAACAGGAGAACGCCCGTCTTGTGTCCGGTTTGTCGTGCATCATCGATGAGTTGCTGTAAGAATGAAAGATCTCCCTCGACTACGGAAAGTGTTGCTTCCGGCGCATAATGGGTATATTTCATTCCGGGTGCCTTCGGTGTAACATCTTTCATCGATAAGGCAGGATCGAGTGTGACAGGACCGATGATTGCCTCGATTTGTTCGCGTGTCACGCCGCCCGGTCGTAAAATCGCCGGTGGCGTCATCGTACAATCGATGACAGTCGATTCGACCCCGATGCCCGTCTCCCCTCCATCGACGATCGCAGCGATGCGTCCCGAGAGGTCATGTGCGACGTGCGCAGATGACGTCGGTGAAGGTTTTCCGGAACGGTTGGCACTCGGTGCTGCGAGACCCAGCCCTGTCGCTTCAATCAATTGAAGCGCAAGCGGATGGTCTGGCATCCGTAATCCGATCGTATCTAGTCCTGCTGTGACGAGTGTGGATGCGGTGCCGTTCGATTCGAGGATGATCGTCAAGGCTCCTGGCCAAAACGCCTCCATCAAACGTGCCGCGACATCTGGAATGTGCGTGACGAACTGATGTGCCTGTTCTACGGATGCGACATGGACAATCAGTGGATTGTCGGAAGGTCGACCCTTCGCGGCGAAAATTCGCCGAACAGCCGCTTCGTTTGTCGCGTCCCCCGCGAGACCATAGACGGTCTCGGTCGGCATCGCCACGACCTCTCCTTCCTGCAATAACCGAACTGCTTCATCCATCGTCTGTAAGTCAATCATTTCCGTCTTCACGCTGTACAATCCTTTCGTTCCGCATACACGATACGGTCTTTACCGTTTATATCTTTTAAAATACCCGTTTCCGCATTTGGATAACGTTCTTTTAACATCATTTGCACTTCCGGTCCTTGATTGTGTCCAATTTCAAACGCAATCAGTCGGAAATCGTCGCGTAGGACCCGTCCGCTCTCCTCGACGAGTCGTCGGTAAAAGACGAGACCGTCTTTTCCGCCAAACAGAGCGAGATGCGGTTCATGGTCGAATACGACCTCACTGAGTAATTCTTCTTCCTCGATATAAGGCGGGTTCGAGACAAGCACCCGCACGGAATCGTCCGCAAGTGGCGCTAGTAGATCTCCTTCAAGGAACGTCACGTCTCCACCAAGCGCTGCTTGATTTTGCTTCGCGACAGTAATAGCGGCCGGTGAAATATCGACAGTCGTGACCGGTTGTTCGAGTTCGAGGGCGAGCGTGATTCCTATCGCTCCACTCCCAGTTCCGATGTCGACGATCTGTCCCGCGGTGAACGACTCACGTTTGAGACGCTCCGTGACGAAGACGATCAACTCTTCCGTTTCCGGTCGTGGAATCAAGACATCCGGTGTGACACGGAAATCCCGTCCATAAAACGGCTGATAGCCGATTAAATGCTGAACGGGCACGCCGTGAACATGAGCAAGCAAGTATTCACTGAAACGTAAATCTTGCTCCGGCGTCAATTCATCTGACAGACGGACAAGGAGTCCGGTCCGGTCGACATCCAAGACGTGCATGAGTAACCATTCGGCACTTGAACCCTCGCGTCCTGCTTGTTCCATCATCGTTTTTGCCTCATTTAGACGTTTTGCGATCCGCATCAGTTTGCCGCCTCCGATGCCCGTGCCTGATGTTCCATGACGAGCGTATCGATGACTTCATCCATCTCGCCTTGCAAGATTCGGTCAAGCTTTTGAATCGTCAATCCGATGCGATGGTCCGTCACGCGATTTTGTGCGAAATTATACGTCCGGATTCGTTCCGAACGGTCACCCGTACCCACTGCCGACTTTCGTTTTTCATCATATTCAGCTTGCTGTTCGCGTTGAATCTTATCGTAGACACGCGCGCGCAAGACCTTCATCGCTTTTTCCTTGTTCTTGATTTGCGACTTCTCATCCTGACAGCTGGCGACGATTCCCGTCGGCACGTGCGTGACACGGACAGCGGACTGTGTCGTATTGACGGACTGGCCACCCGGTCCACTCGACGTGAACGTATCGACTCGGACATCCTTATCATGGATTTCGACTTCGACGTCTTCTGCTTCCGGCAACACGGCAACCGTTGCAGTAGATGTATGAATCCGTCCGCCGGATTCCGTTGACGGAACGCGTTGGACGCGGTGTGCCCCGTTCTCGTACTTCAACTTCGAATAAGCACCCGTTCCTTTGACAATGAAGATGATCTCTTTGTAGCCACCGAGTTCCGTGTAGCTTGCATCGATGATCTCAATCTTCCAGCTCTGTTTCTCAGCAAACTTCGAGTACATCTTGAAAAGGTCACCCGCAAATAAGGCTGCCTCGTCTCCGCCTGCCGCACCACGAATCTCGACGATGACGTTCTTATCGTCATTCGGATCCTTCGGTAATAATAAAGCTTTCAGCTTGGCTTCGAGCTCTTTGATCTCCGGCTCAAGCATCGCGACTTCTTCCTTCGCAAGGTCGCGCATCTCCGGATCCGTCAACATTTGACGTGCCTCTTGATAAGCTTCCATCTTCTCGCGATAGACACGGTACGTCTCGACGGTCGGCGCAAGTTGTGACTGCTCCTTTGAGACCTCTCGCAATTGATTCGTATCATTGATGATGGCTGGATCAGCCAACATATCATTCAGTTTTTCATAACGGTCCTCTAACGCACTCAATCGATCCAACATCTCGGTCATCCTTCCTGGCGATTCTTCTGTCGTCAGTATAGCAAATATTGCGATCGATGGCGTCATCGTCTTCTTGAAAAGAAACGTTGACAGACGGGTTTTAAATTCCTATAATTAGTGTATTAATTGAATTAGTACACTTAAGGAGGTGAAGAAATGTTCACCGTTGATCCGAAAAGTCCGTTACCGATCTATGAACAGTTGGTCGCTCAAATCATCCGCTCGATTGCCCGTGGTCTACTCCGCTCCGGCGAACAGATGCCATCCGTCCGTGAACTTGCCGGTACACTCCTTGTCAATCCGAACACTGTCTCCCGCGCCTATCAGGAACTCGAGAGCCGCAACTTCATCGTCACGATGCGCGGTAAAGGCTCCTTCATCTCAGACATCCCACTTCATGAAGTCAAACAAGCCGCCATCCAAGATCCACTCATCCGCCTTTGTGCCATCGCCGACGAATTATCCATCTCAAACGAAGAACTTTATCAACACATTTTACACATAAGGGAGGATTCCTCATGTTGACCGTTTCTCATCTGACGAAACAAATTGACCGTACCATGATTTATGAAAATGCATCCTTCACCCTGCCGACAGGAACGATTACTGCCTTGATTGGTCGTAATGGTGCCGGAAAAACGACATTACTGAAAACACTCGTTGGAGCGCTCGAGCCGACCCGCGGGAAAGTCGAATGGAATGGTGAGTCGATCCATCACGTTCCGAAGACGCGGGAGCACCTTTTCCTCGTTCCGGATTCTGTTTCCGTCTACCGCCAGATGACACTCGGCGAACTGATCAACTTCTACAATGCGTTCTATCCGAACTTCGAGAAAACGTACATCGAAAACTATTGTCGTTCGTCAAACCTCGATCGCGGACGTCGCGTGACGTCATTATCCAAAGGACAAGCCCAGTTGTTCCTTCTTCAACTTGCGTTCGCGACGAATGCTCCGGTCCTCTTGCTGGATGAACCAACAGACGGACTCGATCGAATCAACAAACGTGATTATCTGAAACAGCTCGTATCATTGCTTGCGGAACGCCAGACAGCGGTCCTGATCGCTTCGCATCAACTTGAAGAACTTGATTCACTCGCTGACCGTGTCATGACGATCGAAAAGCATCTCGTCCGTGAACCCAAAGCACTCGATGATGCCAAAGCCAGCATGCAGAAATGGCAAGTCGTCTATGAGGACGTTCCGGAATTGTCACACGCTGATCTTCACGTCTTATCCCAAACAGGTCGGGTCGTGACATTGCTCGTCTTATCCGATGCAGGCGCGCAGTATCTTGAAACGACGAACCCCTTGTTAAAAGATGCTTTGCCAGTGCAGATGGAAGATTACTTCTTAGGGACATTTGGAGGGAAACGACATGGTTAAGCAATTGATCCGTTATCATATCAAACAAGGCATCTGGCCGCTCGCTTGTTTCATTCTGCTTGCGATCTTCAGCTATGGGTTCGGCAGTTATACCGTCATCAATGAGTTCGAGAATTACGAGGCGTCTCAGCAACCTGCTCTACTCAACACCGTACTCGTCAGTCCCTTTTTCGCCGGATTCGCAGCGATTCTCATTGCTGTCTTCGCGATCCTGATGCTCGGTTCCGAGCGCGGGAGTGGTCGCAGCCTGATTTTGCACGCGTTACCGTTTCCGAAGGTCTGGTTGTTCTGGATCAAATGGGCGATTGGCGTCGTAACACTGATCTTGTTTCCGATCATCGGCTTCTTCGTCAGCTGGTTGTTGCTGCAAGCGTTCGGCGGTATCAATCCGTTTGATTACGTCACGTGGTCGTCACTCTTCCAAGATTTTGGTCTTTTCCTTCTATTTGATGTGACGATTTTGACGATCTTCTTATTCGCCGGAACAATCGCTGGTGATATCATCGGACAACTGTTGCTCGGCACGTTCTTCTTGTTCTTGAACTACTTCACGTATTTCAGCATCTACGCCGTCGCCCTGCTCGGTTTCGGTGTGACCTACGAGGAGTTAGACAAGCCAACAAGTTTCCTGATGACGATCACGACACCCTTCGCACTCTTTTTCGAAAGTAATGTCGATCTGAATCTAATGTATCCCGTCTTGTTCTGTTTAGCTTTGACGATTGCCTTACTCTTCTTTGGTAGCCGCCTATATATCCGCGGAGCGAACGAACGACTCGGTCGGTTCACTATTTTCCCAAAACTACACCCAGCACTGATCATTACGTTCTCGATCTACACGACGATCCTGCTCGCAGGAATCATTGGTCTGATTTCGTCCGAGAACCAGTTCCTGTACTGGCTCGCGATCGTCATTCTCGCATGGCCGACGTTCAGTTCCTACCGTCGGATGATCGGATGGAGTCGCTAATCTATACACAAGTAGTCCTTCTGAGATAATTTTTCAGAAGGGCTATTCGTTTGTCATCGTTTCTTCACAAACCTTTACAGACGGTCCATATGGATTTCATATTTTCTGCGTAAGGTTGTGTTTGTAGGTCGTAGCGCCATAACCCATTACCTTTCGAGGAGGAATCCCTATGAAACTAAAACGTCTGATCCCGATTTTTGCCTTATCGACCCTTTCCCTGAGTACGATGATTTCGATGCCGGAAGCCGAAGCGAAAGCCAAACATACTCACTCACCCGAAATCCGGAACGTCATCTTCCTGATTGGTGACGGCATGGGTGTCTCATACACGTCTGCACACCGTTACTTAAAGAACGATCCTTCGACGACGATGGCTGAAAAAACAGCCTTTGATCCCTATCTCGTCGGTCAACAGATGACGTATCCGGAAGATGCGAAGGAGAATATCACCGATTCCGCCTCTGCCGCGACAGCGATGTCCTCTGGTGTGAAGACGTACAATGCAGCGATTGCGGTCGATAATGATAAATCGGAAGTCAAGACCGTCCTTGAAGCAGCGAAAGAACGTGGTAAGTCAACAGGACTCGTCGCGACATCGGAAATCACGCATGCAACACCTGCCTCATTCGGTGCGCATGACGAAAGTCGTAAAAACATGAATGCGATTGCAGATGACTATTTCAAAGAACGTGTGAACGGCAAACATAAGATTGATGTCATGCTCGGGGGTGGGAAATCGAACTTCGTCCGTCCAGACGTCAATTTGACGAAAGCGTTCAAGAAAGATGGCTATAGCTATGTCACTGACCTCAATCAGCTGCAAGCGGATAAAAATAAACAAGTGCTCGGATTGTTCGCAGACGGTGGATTACCTAAACGAATCGATCGCGAAAACTCAGTCCCGTCACTTGCTCAAATGACGAACGCCGCAATCAAGCGACTTGATTCGAATAAAAAAGGATTCTTCCTGATGGTCGAAGGCAGTCAAATTGACTGGGCAGGACATGACAATGATATCGTCGGTGCGATGAGTGAGATGGAAGATTTCGAACGTGCTTTTAAAGCCGCGATCGCTTTCGCGAAGAAGGATAAGCATACACTCGTCGTCGCAACAGCCGACCACTCGACTGGCGGTTACTCGATTGGTGCGGATGGCATTTACAACTGGTTCGCTGAGCCAATCAAAGCAGCGAAGAAGACACCTGACTTCATGGCGCAGCAAATCGTCGAAGGCGCGGACGTACGGAAAACGTTAATGAAGTACATCGACCAAGACAAACTCGCCTTGACGGATCAAGAAATCGACAGCGTCTCCCGCGCTGCTGAATCGAAGAAATTACTCGAGATCGATAATGCGATTGAAGAAATCTTCAACGAACGCTCGCATACAGGCTGGACTACAGGTGGACATACAGGTGAAGACGTACCGGTCTATGCTTTCGGTCCTGCTAAAGAACGTTTCGCGGGACAAGTCGACAACACGGATCATGCGAAAATCATCTTCGATCTCTTGAAATCGAAGAAATAAGGAGAATGTTCATGAGACAGATACTTGCTACTTTGATGCTCGGGACGGTGCTCGCTGGTTGTGGCACTTCAGCATCACAAGACACACCAAAAGAACCAGCGTCTGCGAAACAGGAGCAGCCGGTATCGCTTGAAAAAACAAGCGCCTACGTTCCAAACCCGCAAATTCCAGACGATCGCGATTTGACAAAAATCGATCAGACCGTCACGGATGATAAGGGCGACCTGACGCTTAAACAATTCAAACGAGTGAACGAAACACGGAAGATTGGTCCGATCGAGATGACGATCGAAGAGATCAAAGTATTCCATGCTCGTCCAAGCTATGGCATGATTGATTTCTTCCATGGCTTTACGCACGATGAATCCTTTGATTTGATCAAGACACGGGTCACGATCAAGAACACAAGTAATGAACCGGTCACGTTCAATCCTGTCGCCCACTTCAAACTCGATGCTGCGGCAGAAAAGACGCTCGAGGACGACGTCTATTTGGAGTCGCTTGCGAAGACTTATGCCCCGTCCGAGTCACGGAGTGGTAACTTCGGCTTCATCTTGGAACATCCGGTTGACTCGATTGAACTCTTGACGAGTGATGTTCTCGATGAAAAACAAGATGTCCTCAAAAAAGGAACGACGTTTTCGACGTCTCTTCGTTGACTGACATTCACACTTCTACGCTCTATCTATTTTCCGGTCATGTCCGGATCATAGGTGGAGCTATTTTGATGCCTGTAATCGTTCCATGCTACACTAAAGACATTATTTGAGTGTAAAGGACGGATCATATGCCGAAGTATTTAAACATCTATCACGAGCTCGCACAGCGGATTCAGGAAGGAACGCTCCCGGCCGAAACGAAATTACCTTCTGAAACGGAATTGATGCATGAATTCGAGGCGAGCCGCGGAACGGTTCGAAAAGCGATTGATGCCCTGCAAGAAAAAGGCTTCGTCCGTAAACACCAGGGGAAAGGTGTCTTCGTCCTGTCGCAAGAAGCGATCGAGTTCCAATTCAACGGCATCGTCAGCTTCTCGGAAGCACATCGCCGGATGGGGCGTCATACCGTCGAGACGGATGTTTTATCCTGCGAAGTCCTTTCCGCTTCTGCTGAACTCGCTTCGTTATTACATGTGGCACAAGGAACGGACGTGACGCGCATCGAGCGAATTCGCCAAATCGATGGTGAACGTGTCATCCGTGACATCAATCATTTCGTGACAGCACTCGTACCCGGACTCACGACTGACATCGCTCAAGGTTCGATCTATCAGTACATCGAAGAGACACTTGGTCGGCAGATCAGCTACGCAAAACGAAAAATCGAAGCTCGCCCTGCGACAATGGAAGACCAAGAACGACTCGACCTTCACGATATGACGCATGTCATCGTTGTCACGAACGACACGTATTTCTATGAAGGACAACATTTCGAACGGACGGAATCGCGTCACCGCCTCGATAAGTTTCAGTTTACTGATATTGCACGTCGTTGAATATAGGCTGCAAGATGAGGGAATTCGTAGATGACGGATTCTCTCTTTTTTATTCTCCCCAACTTATCTATATAAGTTCTTGACCAACTTATATAGATAAGTTAAGATAAGTGTGCGCAGATAAGAAAACGTTTTCATTTCAAAAGTGGTCGAGTATGTCACTTCCAAAAAGGAGCATCGAGATGAAACCAAACTATCGTCAGATTGCAGAGCAAATCATTGAGAACATCGGAGGTAAGGAGAACGTTGAGCAGGCAGCTCACTGTGTCACCCGTCTTCGTTTAACGCTTAAGAATCAAGAGCTTGTCGATCAAGAAGCCTTACTTGAAGTTCCGCTCGTCAAAGGCGCGTTCTTGAACGCGGGTGTCTATCAAATCGTCATTGGTGCCGGAGACGTCGACCGGGTCTATGCAGAATTCATTCAATTAACCGGTTTACAGGCAACAACGATCGCAGATGTTAAATCGTCTGGCGCTGCCAAGATGAATCCGTTCCAAAAGTTGATCAAAGTCTTTTCTGATGTCTTCATGCCTATCATCCCGGCGATCATCGTTGCTGGTCTCTTAATGGGAATCAATAATCTATTCGGTATCGAGTTCGGTGGCAAGACGATGATCGATCGTTATCCAAACTTACAAGGACTTTGGGATCTCATCAATATGATGGCAAACACCGCCTTCGTCTTCCTCCCGGCACTCGTCGGTTGGTCAGCGACGAAACGCTTCGGCGGAAGTGAGATTCTCGGGATCGTCATGGGTCTGATGCTTGTTCACCCAGATCTCTTAAACGCATGGAACTACGGACAAAGTGCTCTAAAAGGTGAAATCCCGACGTTCAACATTCTCGGTCTGTTTGAAATTGAAAAAGTCGGTTATCAGGGACAAATACTCCCTGTGCTCGCCGCTGCTTATGTTCTCAGTACGATTGAACGATGGCTCAAAAAACGCGTACCGAATGCGATTCAATTACTCGTCGTACCGATTACGACGATCACATTGACCGGATTCCTTGCCCTTGCCGTCATCGGACCGGTCACGCGTCAAGTCGGTGACTGGATTACGATTGGTGTCGTCAATACGTTCGAAGCTGTTCCGTTACTTGGTGCCTTACTCTTCGGCGCACTCTATGCGCCGCTCGTCATTACCGGCATGCACCACATGTTCATCGCTGTTGACCTACAGTTGATTGGACAGAGCGGAACGACGTTCATCTGGCCGATGATCGCGATTTCGAACATCGCTCAAGGTTCAGCAACACTCGCGATGCTTTTCCTCGCGAAAAACGTCAACGATAAAAACATGGCGTCAACGTCCGCTTTATCCGCCTACTTCGGGATCACGGAACCGGCCATGTTCGGGGTCAATCTCCGGTTCAAATATCCATTTTACGCGGCACTCGTCGGTTCAGCGATCGCGTCAGCTTTCATCGCCGTCAGTGGCGTTCTTGCTCCTGCGATCGGTGTTGGCGGATTACCTGCTTTCATTTCGATCGTACCAGGCTCGATTCTGTCATTCATCGTCGGCATGGTGATCGCGATCATCGTTCCTATTGCCTGTACGTTCCTGTTCCACTATGTCTCAACGAAACGCGCAAAAAAAGCCGCACTGAAAAAAGCGGCGTAATTTCAGAAAGGTGTGTATCTGATGATCACGACAACCGATTGGCGCAAATCCGCCGTTTATCAAATCTATCCGAAGAGTTTTTATAGTCCGGAGGGCAAAGCGACCGGTACGTTGCGTGGGGTCACGGCCAAACTCGATTATCTGGCGGATCTTGGTGTCGATTACCTGTGGTTGACGCCGGTCTATGCCTCACCGCAAAACGATAATGGATATGATGTCAGTGACTATTACGCGATTGATCCATCCTACGGAACAATGGACGATTTCGAGATGTTACTTGCAGAAGCAAAACAACGCGGTCTGTCTGTCATGATGGATATCGTCGTCAACCATTGCTCGACGTCGCACTCTTGGTTCGAAGAAGGACGTCACCCGGACAGCCCGTATCACGACTATTTTATCTGGCGCGAGACACCGAACGACTGGGTATCGAAATTCGGCGGTCCCGCTTGGTCATTTGATGAGGTAGCTGGCAAGTATTACTTGCACCTGTTCGACAAGACGCAAGCGGATCTGAACTGGGAAAATCCACGCTTACGAGAAGATGTTTACAACATGATGCGCTTTTGGCGGGATAAAGGGGTCAGCGGCTTCCGACTCGATGTCATCAATTTGATTTCAAAAACGCCAGGTCTTCCAAACGATCCAGCAGGAGACGGTCGTTCGTATTATACGGACGGACCGAACGTCCACGACTACTTGCAAGAGATGAACGCAGAAGTCTTTGCCGGACACGATCTCTTGACCGTCGGTGAGATGTCGTCGACGTCACTTGAACACTGCCTTCGTTATTCATCACTTGATGAACAAGAACTGAAGATGACGTTCAACTTTCATCATTTGAAGGTCGATTATCCGAACGGTGAAAAATGGACGGCAGCACCGTTTGATTTCAAGCAACTGAAACAGATCTTCTCCGACTGGCAATTCGGCATGAACGGACAAGCCTGGAACGCAATTTTTTGGTGCAACCATGACCAACCACGCGTCGTCAGCCGGTTTGGTGATGACGTCACGTATCGCGTCGAAAGTGCGAAGATGCTCGCGACGACGCTTCATGGCTTGCAAGGTACACCGTATATTTACCAAGGAGAAGAGATCGGAATGCCGAATCCGGACTTCACGAATCTGTCCGACTACCGTGATGTCGAGACATTGAATGCCTATCAAGAAGCACGGACCAACGGCGTATCGGAAGAAGCAATTCTCGCTGCGATCCGTCAAAAATCACGCGATAACGCGCGGACACCGATGCCTTGGTCGGACGCCGTCAACGGTGGCTTTAGTACAAGTGAGCCATGGATCCCGGTCTCGCCGACGTACGATCAGATCAATGTCGAGGCTGCTGTCGCAGACCCTGATTCAGTCTATCATCATTACAAACGGTTGATTCAACTCCGCAAACAGTATGACGTGCTCACGGATGGTTCGTACCGTCTGTTGACACCGGACGATCCATCACTCTGGGCGTACGAACGCGCAACGAATGAAGAAGAATTACTCGTCGTCTCGAATTTCTACGGAACGGACACGACGTTCACGTTACCTCATGACGGATCGGACTATACGGTGTTGCTTCATAATTATCAGCAGATGCAGACAGAGGGGTACACTTTAACGTTACGACCTTATGAATCACTGATGCTTTATCGTAAAAAGTGATTGAATGAGATGGAGCACATGCAAAAAAGAGAAGGTTGGTTTCCAAGGGATACCCTAGAAACCAATCTTCTCTTTTGTTGAATAGATATAGAATGTGAATGCCTATTTCTCGACTCTTACAAGAAAAGAAAGCATGGTACATGCTTTTGTCAGGGAAAGCGAGGATGGCAGAGTCATTCGTTTTCAAAAATGATTTTTAAGCACTAGTTCCTTCCGAGTCTTTCATTTTCGCATGTTCTACGAAACTTTCCGATTCGCTTCTTCTCGTCTCAACTGTTCGCGGAACAGTCGTGTCTCAGCAATGACGACACCGGACAATCCAATCAAACCGATTAAGTTCGGAATCGCCATCAATCCATTGAAGACATCGGAAATCGCCCAGACCATGTTCAAGTTCGTCGTCATCGCACCCGCTCCGGCGACTAAGACGAACAGGATACGGTATGGGAGGATCGATTTTTGACCGAATAGATAATAGATTGATTTTTCGCCATAATACGACCAGCCAAGAACAGTCGAATAAGCAAACATGACGAGTCCAATCGTGACGATGTATTTTCCGGCAGGACCGAGGAAGACCTCGAAGCTTGCTGTCGTCAATTCAACACCTTGTAACTTCGTATCAAGTTGTCCTCCCATGACGAGCGTCAAACCTGTGATCGAACAGACGACCAATGTATCTAAAAACACCTGCGTCATCGAAACGAGCGCTTGACGTCCTGGGAAGTCCGTTTTCGCTGCAGCGGCTGCAATCGGTGCTGAACCAAGACCCGCTTCATTTGAGAAGACACCACGCGCGACACCATAACGAATCGCCGCCCCGATCGCGCCACCCGTAATTGCTTCGCTTGAGAACGTGCTGCTGAAGATCGTCGAAATCGCACCTGGAATCAAGTCATAGTTCATGACGAGAATCAGTAATCCACTTCCAACATAGAAGAAAATCATAAACGGAACAAACAAACTGACAACTTTTCCGATTGATTTGACCCCACCAAGAATGACGACGCCTGTCAGTACCATCAATACGATCCCCGTCACGTAAAGTGGCACATCGAACGTTGATTTCATCGCGAGGGCGACCGAATTCGTCTGGACCCCATTCCCGATCCCGAACGCAGCGATTGAAGCGAATGCGGCAAACAAGACACCCAGCCATTTCTGCTTCAGCCCACGCTCGAGATAATACATTGGCCCCCCTGCCATCTGTCCATTTTCATCAACGACACGGTACTTGACGGCAAGGATTGCTTCCGCATACTTCGTCGCCATCCCGAATAGACCGGACAACCACATCCAAACGATCGCACCCGGTCCACCGAGGACGACGGCGGTTGCGACACCAACGATATTCCCCGTACCGACGGTCGCAGCCAGTGCCGTCATCAATGCTTGAAAGTGACTGATGTCGCCTTCCGACTTATCGTCCTGATGCTTTGAAAACGCGAGCTTCAGCGCATACGGTAGCTTGGTAATTTGAATGAATCCTAAGCGAATCGTCAAGTAAATCCCCGTACCGACCAACAGAATAAGTAACGGTGGTCCCCAAACAAGATTGGACACCGTACTGATCCAGTCACTAAATGAATTTCCCATTCGTGTTACCTCCCTTTATGAAATATGTAGTTCTTTACCATTTTTTCAGAATTTACTGATAATTGTCAAACTATTTTTTTATGAAACTATTTTGATACTTCTTCATTTCAATAATTCACTACGATCGTTGTCATCGGAGTGTTCAGTGTAATCTTTATTATTTTGATTTTATAATCGATCTTCGGTCCTCTTCGCCAACTGCAGGCAAAACCTACGAACTTGCCACTCAAGACGATCGAACATTTGAATGCCGCGTCCGGTGGGGTGCTGTCCTTCATCGATACGAAAGTCGTCAATGACAATGATTTATTCGAAGCTATCTCGATTCAATACTAGGATGACGCTCAAGCATTCCGCGATATGCACGAACAGATTTCCGTCAGTCAAAAACAGACGGAAGCACTAAAAGAAGTTCTTCGTCAGTTCCAAGTCTCAAAAAAGTCCCCTCATCTTCATGGAAGAGAGGGGACTTCGATGTTTATTGTGCTGCACCTGTGAGCGGTTGTGCATCTTTTGCTTCCGCAGGTAATTTGATTTCGTTGATCTCATTGAATTTCGAGAACGTCGATTGGTTTTTCATCGTGAAATCGGTATTTTTCTCGACCGCGAAGACCATATCCATATCGAGTGATTTCGGATAGAATGTTTTCGCATCATACGTCATCGTGTAGTTCATTTTCTTGTAATCGATGCTGTCCATCGCATCTTTCATCTGTGCCATCTGTCCTGTCTGCTCGAGCGAATCCTTCATGAATGCTTTGAGGTCGTCCCCTTTTAGTTTGACGTCGATTTGATAAACGTCACCCTCTTTTTTGGCGGTCCAGTTGTCTTTGTACTTTTTCAGTAGCTTGAGATTTTGATCCGTCGATGCCGATGACTCCATCGCCTCAACCATATCACCTAGCTCCGAGACATCTTGAACGAGCCATTGTCCGTTTTGCGATAGATACATCTTATCGTCGACGATATAGCTCTCGATCGACATGTCCTTACCGTCCTGTGGATTTTTCATCGTCATCGTCTGATGCATCGTAAGCGGCTTCTGGATGATATCGGCTGATACCTTCTGATCTACTGCCATCTCACCTGCTTTTGAATTGACTGTCCCCTCCATGTGGAACGATTTAATATCTTTTTGAGCGGCTGTCGCTTTATTCAGTAATTCCGTATTCGAGAGTTCCCCCGACTTCGTCGAACCAGACCCACTGCCACTACCCGAATCTGTCTGCCCATCTTGACATCCAGCTAGTCCAATCGATGCTGCGACGATCCCAGCTGCTACCCACCTTGTTTTCTTCATATTCATTTCCTCCTTTATACGCGTTACCCTGATTTACGAAAAATATTGGAAAATGTTTCAAAGTTTCTTTATTACCTCATTACCGTTCTTCTTCAAAACAAATCCTCATATTTCAAATCTACTATTCTTTTTTTGAAATTTGATTTATCACCTGCAAAATGTCCACAAAAAAAATAGGATGACGGAAACTTCCGTCACCCTATCCTTATTTCGTTAGATCGTGCGTAAAAGATTTGCCATCTCAATCGCGGAAACGGCAGCTTCGTAGCCTTTATTTCCAGCTTTCGTACCGGCACGTTCGACCGCTTGCTCGATCGAATCCGTCGTCAGGACACCGAAGATGATAGGTACGCCTGTATCACGCGACGCACTCGCGACACCTTTCGCGACTTCGTTACAGACATAGTCATAGTGTGATGTTGCTCCGCGGATGACGGCACCCAGTGTGATGACCGCATCATACTTACCGCTTTTCGCTAACTTTTCCGCAACGAGTGGAATTTCAAATGCTCCAGGAACCCATGCTGTATCCACAGCATCCGCAGCAACACCGTGACGACGGAACGCGTCGTTTGCTCCTCCGACGAGTTTTGATGTGATCAATTCATTAAAACGTGCTGCGACGATTGCGACGCGTAGTCCTTCTCCTGTTAAGAAACCTTCGTAAATCATGATGTGTGTCCTCCTTGGATATCGAGCCAGTGCCCGAGTTTCGTTTGTTTTGTTTTCAGATAACGCTGATTTTCCGGTTCAACGGGTACTTGATGGGGAACACGTTCGATGACTTCAATCCCCTCTTGCTCGAGCACCCGTTGTTTGTCTGGATTGTTCGTCATCAAGCGAATCTTCGTCACGCCAAGATCACGCAACATGTTGGCCGCGACCGTATAATCACGCATGTCTGTCGGATAACCGAGTGCATGGTTCGCTTCGACTGTATCGAGTCCTTGTTCCTGCAACTCGTACGCTTTCAACTTCGCCATCAGACCGATGCCGCGTCCTTCCTGACGTAGATACAAGACGGCTCCACCTTCTCGTTCGATTCGCTCAAGTGCAGAATCGAGTTGTGGACCACAATCGCAACGTTTCGAACCGAAGACATCCCCTGTCAGACATTCCGAGTGCAGACGGACGAGCATCCCATCGTGCGCTTCACCGGATAAGACGGCGACATGTTCTTTCTTATCTTGCGTCGTATAGCCGACCATCCGGAAAGCTCCGAATGTCGTCGGAAGCAACACTTCCGCTTCCCGCGTCAATGGACGCTCGAGATACGCGACGAGTGCCTCGATCGTGATCAGTTTTAAGTCGTGTTCTTCCTTATAGAGAAGCAAATCATCCACCCGTGCCATCGTGCCATCTTCCTTGATGATTTCACAAATGACGGCAATCTCATCGCTACCGGCAAGACGGGCAAGGTCAACACCTGCTTCCGTATGTCCGCGTCGTTCCCGGACACCGCCCTCTTTTGCGATCAACGGGAAGATGTGACCCGGTCGTTTGAAGCGCTCCGGTCCATCCGTCAGCATCCGCTGGATCGTCAGCGAACGCTCTTCGGCACTGATGCCGGTCTTCGCTTCTTCATGATCAATGCTGAGCGTGAATGCCGTTCCATGCGGATCTGTATTATTCGCTGTCATCGGAGCAAGTTCGAGTCGCTGTGCGATCCGCGGACTGACTGGTACACAGACGAGTCCTTTTCCGTATGTGATCATGAAGTTGATGTTTTCTGCTGTCGCGTGTTCTGCGAGCATGACGAGATCGCCTTCATTCTCACGATCCTCGTCATCACAGACGATGATCGGTCGTCCGTTTTTCAAATCTTCTATTGCGTCTTCAATCAAGTCGAATCCGTTCATTACATGTCGCCTCCTAAGAATGCTGCCCAGTCCGTTTGCTTCTCATGCTGCGTGAAATGATAGAGATGTTTCGCCATCATGTCACACTCGATATTGACGACTGCACCACTTGCCAATCGATCAAACGTCGTCACTTGACGGGAGTGCGGAATCAATGAAATCGAGATCGTTTCCGGCGTGACGCGTTGCAACGTCAGGCTCGTACCGTTGATTGCGATCGAGCCTTTCGGAATACAATACTTTTGCCACGATCCGACATCAAACGTATAGACCATCGCTTCTCCATCCGGTCGCCGACTGATCAGCCGCGCTGTTCCGTCGATATGTCCACTGACGAAATGACCGCCGAAACGACCGTCTGCCGGCATCGCCCGTTCGAGTTGCAATAGGCTTCCGACGCGGTACGTGCCGAGGGCTGTTGACCGGATCGTGTCATGGACGGCATCTGCCGTGAAACCGGTCGGACTCATCGACGTGACAGTCAAACAAATCCCGTCGACGGCGATGCTATCACCGATCTTCGTTCCTTCGAGTACCCGGTGCGCCTCAATTTCAAGCGCTAACCCGTTCGGTCGCGGGATCTTTCGTTTTAAGGTTCCGACTTCTTCAATCAATCCGGTGAACATGTCGTCTCCTCCTTTCGGATGTACGTCAGATGGAGATCCGGTCCGACCGTCTCAACCTGGTCGATTTGAAAACGATTTTCGATATCGTGTTGACTATTCCACGCATCGCCTTCAAAAATCGATGGGGCTTGGTAGACTTCGATTCGGTCAACGAGATCTGCCTCAAGAAAAGCGGCTTGAATCGTTGGTCCGCCTTCAATCAAGACACTACGGATGTCTTGTTCGTATAAGCGTTTCAAAATCGCTTCCGGCGTCTCATATTCACCAACGAGGACCGTCACCTGATCGTGACTAATCCGAGGAACACTCGTCAGCCAGTAGGTTGGATTTTTACCATCGCGGAAGACTTGCGCCGTCTCCGGAATCCGCCCCCGGCGATCAACGATTACTCGAATCGGCTCGATGCCTGACGACGCGCGTAACGTCAGTGCCGGATCATCGACGAGCACCGTCTCACTTCCGACGAGGATGGCATCGTGGCGTCCACGCAGGGCGCGACCGTTCGCGCGTGCTTCTTCTGACGTGATCCAGCGCTGTTCACCTGTCGCCGCGATCCCGTTCATCGTCTGCGCAATTTTGACGGTCACGGTCGGGCGTTTTCGTTCGATCGTCTTCCAGAATGCCGTGTAGAGGGCTTCTGCCTCATGCCGTAACAAGCCGACCTCGACTTCGATTCCCGCGTCCTGTAGCCGTTTAATTCCGGAACCAGCGACGATTACATGTTTGTCTTCTGTTGCGACGAAAACTCGTTTGATTCCTGCTTGTAGAATCGCTTCCGTGCATGGTGGCGTCTTGCCGTGATGATTGCATGGCTCGAGCGTCACGTAGAGATCGGCACCATGGGCGGCTTCTCCTGCCATCCGTAAGGCTTCGACTTCTGCGTGCGGCCCACCGGCAAACCGGTGTGCACCGAAGCCGATGATGCGTCCTTGTTTGACGATGACACAGCCGACACTTGGATTCGGACTTGTTTGTCCGTGTAACATTTGTGCTAATTGCATGGCATAACTCATCATCTGTGACATCGCGTTCACTCCTTTCAAATGAAAAAAGACGCCCCTTGAAAAAGGGGCGTCTGTATAGAAGGGTTCACGAAATACACGGTTCGCTTCCTGCATTTTTTCATGCAGAAAGAGACCGTCTCCTGAAAACATTTTTTCAGAAAACAGCTTGAATCGCGTCGTTTCGTTCTTCTCCCATCCGGACTTTACCGTCGGCCCTGGAATCTCACCAAGTCAGCCATGATGCGTACATCACAGGTCGCGGGCTCGTCGATCGATTGATCGCATCACCGCCGGTTGGGATTTTCACCCTACCCCGAAGAACTGGATTATTGAGTTATACAATTTTAGCCTAGCATATCTTTTTCAAGAAAACAAAGCGCAAATGCTTCTGTCTTGTCTCTTTTTTGATTTCGCTCCAGTTCTGTCACTCATCACCAATTCGTGATCGATCGCATCTCAAAAACGACCGGAGCACTTGATAGCAGTGCATCCAGTCGTCGTTTTCCGCTTATAAATATCCGTTCTTCCGATCGTGGAATTCTTGAGCGATCGCCCCGCGCGTCCGTTCATCAGCGAGGACGCGAAGCGCTGTCCGAGCGAGGATTTTCGCCCCCGTGATCAATGCTTCATCTCCAGCTTCTGAACGAGCCGCTTCTTTGAATGCTTCCGTATGCGCGACGAGATCGTCCGGACCAATCTTGATATACGGATGGATCGTCGGGATGACTTGACTGATGTTACCGGCGTCCGTTGAGCCAAGACCCGGTCGTTCGTCCAAGTGAACGATTTCGCCAAGCGCTTCTGCTTCTTCTTGGAACAGACGGTCGAACGTCCGGTTGAAGACGAGGTTATCGACTTCATTTTGGAACGCGATGACGTCAAGCGTCGCCCCAGTCGCGAGTGCCGCGCCTTGGGCGACGGCTTTGACTTTTTCCGTGACGGCATTTAATCGTTCCCGTGTCGTTGCCCGGATGAAGAAACGTGCTCTTGCGTATTCCGGGATGATGTTCGGCGCATCGCCTCCATGCGTGATGATCCCGTGGATCCGGACATCGTCTGGTAACTGCTGACGTAAGGCATTGATTCCGTTGAAGAGTTGAATGACAGCGTCGAGGGCGTTGATGCCTTCTTCCGGTGACGCCGCTGCGTGTGCCGGACGACCCGTAAAGGCAAAGTCGAGTGGATCGACCGCAAGGGAAGAACCCGTGATCCGTGTTTGTCCCGACGGGTGGACCATCAAGGCCGCATCGATCCCTTCCAGTAACTGATGTTTGACGAAACTGCCTTTCGCACTACCGTTCGGTCCACCTTCCTCGGCTGGTGTTCCAAGGACAACGACACTCCCGCCGACTTCATCGAGCACTTTACTGAGCGCGATCGCCGCTGCGACGCTCGTCGTGCCGATGATATTATGACCGCACGCGTGACCAATACCCGGCAACGCATCGTATTCAGCAAGAAAGGCAATCGTTGCGCCTGGTCGGTCGCTCGATTTCTTCGCGAAGAACGCGGTATCGTGCCCCGCGACGCCGAGTTCTACTGTAAAACCTTCCGCTGTTAGACGCTCCGCATGGAGCCGCGAAGCAAAGAATTCCTCGTTCCCGATTTCCGGCGTTGCATGAATTCGGTGACTTGTCTCAAGATACGATTCTCGTTTTTGTTCGATGTCCTGTTCAATCGTCTCTACCCATGTCGTGCGTACTGGTGTCGTCATACTGTCCACTCTCCTTTTGAAATTATTCGCCGATATCGCTCAGTGGAACGAACGTCGGGATCGTACTGCCTTTGTATTCTTTTTTGATGAAGGCCGCGACATCTTTTTGTTGATACAGCGATGCGATTTTTTTCAGTTCTTTTTTGTTCTTGTCTTCTGTTCGTGTTGCGATGATGTTGATGTATGGTTTTGCTGTCTCGTTCTCATGAACGATTGAGTCCTTGATCGGGTTGAAGCCAGCGTCAACGGCGATGCCATTGTTGATGATTGATGCCGCGACGTCCGGTAAGACGCGTGGCGTTTGTCCAGCGACGATCGGAACGATTTTCAGCTTTTTCGGATTCTCGACGATCTTATCGACCGAACCGTTGCCATCGAAGTCGTCCGGTAGCTTGATCAGACCTGCTTCTTGCAGTAACAAGAGGGCGCGTCCCATGTTCGTCGCTTCGTTCGGAACAGCGATTTTTCCGCCAGTTGGAATGTCTTTGACATCCTTGTATTTATCCGAGTAGATCCCCATCGGTGCGATGACAGTCGTCGCAATCGGCGATAGCTTCAAGTTATGTTCTTTCTTGAAAGCGTTGAAGTAGGAAATCGTCTGGAAGGCATTGGCGTCGATCTCACCCTCAGCCAGTGCCATGTTCGGCTGGACATAATCGGAGAACTTGACGAGTTCGATTTTGATGCCTTCCTTCTCTGCTTTTTTCGCGACATAATCCCAAACTTGTGTGTCTGAACCGCTGACACCGAGCTTGATCGTCTTTTCGTCTTCTCCTGATGCTGCGCACCCGGCAAATAAAATCGTCGTGAGTGTTGCTCCAATTGCTACTGCTTTTTTCATGGCTGAATCGCTCCCTTGATTAATGTCTTCTGATTTTTCGTGCGACGATGTTGCCTGTCGTCTGTAAGCCTTGGACTAAGATGACGAGAATCCCGACCGTGATGATCATGACTTTCGTATCAAACCGTTGATAGCCGTAAGTAATTGCTAAGTCACCCAAACCGCCACCACCGATGGCGCCTGCCATCGCCGACGCCCCGATCAAGCCGACCGTCGCGATCGTTAAGTTCAGGATGAGTGAACCGAGTGCTTCCGGTAGGAGGAAGCGGAAAATCGTTTGAAACGGTGTCGCGCCCATCGCTTCTGCTGCTTCAAGAACGCCTTTATCGACTTCGAGTAAAGAACTCTCGATCAGACGCGCCATGTACGGTGCAGCGTAAAAGACGAGCGGAACGATTGCGGCTTCTGTTCCGATCGATGTCTGAACGATCAAGCGCGTCAACGGGATGATCGCGACGAGTAAGATGATGAACGGAATCGAGCGGAAAATATTGACGATACTGTTGAAGAACGTGAACAACGGAACATTTTCAAGTAACGCTCCTTTTCGCGTGACGACAAGCAGGATACCGAGTGGTAAGCCGATCAAGGTCGAGAACAAGAGCGAAACGGATACCATCGTCATCGTCTGCAAGAATGCTGTCCAGATATCACTGTAGTTAACTAGCATCAGCGAGCACCTCCTCAACGGTTACCTGCGCCTGATCGATGTAGTGTAACGCTCGTTTCACTTCTGTCGTCTCACCGATCAGTTCAACGAGTAATGTGCCGAACGGCGTATCCTGCAACTCCGTGATGCTACCGTGCAGGATATTGACATCGACGTCGAAGCGTTTTGCGACTTGCGATAAGAGTGGTTGTCCGGTGTGATGTCCAAGGAAGTGAATCTTATAGATTGGATTCGCATTCCGGGACTCGATCAACTGACGAATCGACGCTGGAATCTCGTCATGCATGACGGAGCGAACGAAATTTTTCGCTGTCTCAGTCTGCGGGTTTGAAAAGACATCAAAGACCGTTCCTGACTCGATCAACTTTCCAGCTTCAATGACGGCGACCCGGTCGCAAATCTCCCGGATGACGCCCATCTCGTGGGTGATCAAGAGAATCGTGATCCCGTACTCGGCATTGATCCGTTTTAATAACTGAAGAATATGATGTGTCGTCTGGGGATCAAGTGCTGACGTCGCTTCGTCACATAAAAGGACGGAAGGTTGCGTCGCGAGTGCCCGGGCGATACCAACGCGCTGTTTCTGCCCACCCGACAATTGATCCGGATAATGATCTGCTTTGTCCGCGAGATCGACGAATTCGAGTAACTCCGTCACCCGGCGGCGAATTTCGTCTTTCTTGACGCCTGCGAGAACGAGTGGTTTCGCGACATTCGTAAAGACCGTGTTCGCATTCAACAGATTGAAGTGCTGAAAGATCATCCCGATCCGTTGTTTTGCTTGGCGTAACTTTTTCGGAGACAGTTGCGTTAAATCTTCCCCATCGACCGTCACCGTTCCTGACGTCGGTCGTTCTAACAGATTGACGCAGCGGAGCAGTGAACTTTTTCCGGCACCGCTAAAACCGATGACCCCAAAGATTTCACCTTTTTCGATCGTCAGGTCGACACCGTCGAGCGCTGCAATCGTCTGATCTTTCGTGACGTACGTTTTTTTGACTTGATGAAATGCAATCATTCCGTTTTCCCCCTTCATTCAACAAAAAAGGTCCCTTCTTGAGAAACAAGAAGAGACCTGGATCCGCACAGTGGCAGAATCCACTCCACTCATCTCTCAGACATCTGTCTGATGGAATTGGCACAGTGCTCATAATGAGTCTGTTGCCGAGGTTTCGTAGGGCCAGTCCCTCCACCTCTCTGGATAAGTATTGCGGTATGAAATTCGTATGTGTGTTGTTGTGTTGTTGCTTATGTCGTAAAACTAATTTTTACATTACGGGTCGAACCTTTAAAAGTCAACCAACTTTTCAAAAATAATCCATTTGGCGCATATCGATGGATGAACAAGTTATGAGTTAGCTTACTGAACGGATCATGATTCGTCAAGAACGATTTGACAAGTCATTTTCGGTCGTGCTACCATCGTTTCAATGATTAATCCGACAATTCCAATATGATATTTATCAAGAGTGAACGAGAGACCTGGCTCTATGACTTCACGGCAACCTGCAATCTGTAAGGTGCTCCGACCAGCAAAGCGCGGCTTTGGATGATACGGTGAAAAACTCGTGGGCGTCCAAGCAGTGACGTCGACGAGTTTTTTTCATGAATGGAGGAAAAATAGTAATGATGAACTATCCTGTATTGACTGGTGCTGAAGCATTTTATCTTCAAGGTGGACCGATCGGCATTCTAATCTGTCATGGTTTTAACGCCACTCCGCAGAGTGTCCGGGACGTCGGTGAGGCATTTGCTGCCGAAGGTTTTACCGTCTATGCCCCGCGCTTACGTGGACATGGAACGAACGTCCGCGAGTTTGAACAATCGACTGCTCGATGTTGGAAGCAAAGCCTGCAAGACGGCTATGAACGTTTACAAGAAACATGCGATCAAGTCTTCGTCATCGGTCAATCGATGGGTGCGACGCTTGCGTTGTCGCTCGCTGCTGACGGCATTCCGTTTGCCGGCATCATTACGATCAATGCCGCACTCTCCGTTCCATCCTATGAAGCACTTTCGTTCGAGGACGGTCCACAGTACTTACCGGAAGGGGCACCGGACATTAAGCGAGCAGCCTTCGAAATCATTTATGACCTCGTTCCGAGCCGTTGTGCGTTCGAACTCGTCCGTCTAATGGATGAGACAAAAGGACGCCTCGGATCCATTCTCCTGCCGACATTGATTCTCTACTCGGCGACCGATCACGTCGTTCCGCCGTCGAGCTCGGATTATCTGCACCAGCACATCGGGACGAATGATAAACGAATCTACTGTCTCCTCAACTCGTACCACGTCGCGACCCTCGATCATGATCAGGATTTGATCGTGCGTGAGACGATTCGTTTCATCGAACGCTCGAGTCGTTTCTCACAGGAAACGGGATAAAAAAAAACAGCTATTCGTCTTCACTTAGAAGCGAACAGCTGTTACATCAAAGGACGACCATCATCGGTTCGTCTTTTTTGTTTATCCTTTTTGGTGTTGCATCGTTTGGAGCGGCTTCGGCTTTCCTGGCACTTCATGGCAGTGGCGGCACCGTGGCTCATACGATTCTGAAGCGCCGACTAAAATGATCGGATCATCATAGTTCGCTGGTTTTCCATCAATCAAACGTTGTGTCCGGGAAGCCGGATCGCCACATGAGAGACAGATCGCCTGAAGTTTCGTCACAAATTCTGCGCGCGCCAGTAATTCCGGCATCTTGCCAAACGGCTCTGCCCGGAAATCCTGATCGAGTCCTGCACAAATGACGCGTTTTCCGTCTTGCGCAAGTGCTTCGATGACTTGAACGATCTCATCATCAAAGAATTGAACTTCATCAATTCCGACAATTTGTGTTTCTTCCGCTACTGCTGCATAGAGATCACGACTCGTCGCCATTGGAATCGCCACGACGGAATTTCCGATGTGAGAGACGACATGCTCTTCATGGTACCGGTCGTCGATTGCCGGCTTGAATACTTGAACGGGCAGTTTGCCGTACTGTGCCCGTCTGACACGACGAATCAACTCTTCCGATTTCCCGGAAAACATACTACCACAAATTACTTCGATCCAGCCGTACTGATTTATTACATGCATCATCGTCCGACACCGTCCTCTAAAAATAGTCACTTTAACGAGTATAGCTCGAAACGGTATTGAGAAAAAGGGTTGACTTCCGGAAATCAAAATTCATTTTTTCTTTACCTAGAATTTTTGTCCTTTCATTCCAACCTTCATCCATTTCCTGTACACTAAAGAAGAAGATTCTCGCGAAAGAAGGTGTCCCCGATTCATCATCTCTTACATGACATTCTGCACCAATATGGCGCCCTTGGTCTTTCCGTCCTTCTCGCAGGTGGTATCGTGGGATTGCCGGTTCCTGATGAGACCTTGCTCGTCCTGTCCGGTTTTTGGATGCATCAAGGCAATCTACCGCTGTTCGGTACGATTCTTGCCGCTTACGCTGGCAGTTGCATCGGAATGACGATTAGCTACGTGCTGGGCTTAAAACTCGGCATGCCCCTGTTGCATCGCGTCGGACCAAAGATGCGCATCTCAGAAAAACACATTCTCTCCGCTGAAGCCGGATTTCGTCGTTACGGCAAATCGGTCTTGATCATCGGTTACTACATACCTGGTCTTCGCCAACTCTCTGCTTTTTTTGCAGGTGTTTCAAAAATGCCGTTTCGCATTTTTGCGAGTTACGCGTATACAGGTGCTTTGATTTGGGTCAGTGTGTTCTTGGGCGCCGGCTACTTTGTTGGTCGTCATATCTCGTTCCATAAAGTCGTCGACTACATCTTGGCACATCCAGATGCCATGCCGTACTTGATCGGGATCGTCGGCGGGATTGCTTTCTCGTTCGTCTTAAAGACGTACCTTACGTACCGTTCGCAATTCAGCCTATACAAAAACAGCCTGCTTCCGTAATGGAGGCAGGCTGTTTTTTAAGAACCGGCAAGTAATTACTTGCGGCCGTATTTTTTGTTGAAGCGATCGACACGACCATCTGCCGCGTTGAACTTTTGACGACCTGTGTAGAATGGGTGCGAGTCTGAAGACACATCCACACGGATGAGTGGGTACTCGTTACCATCTTCCCAAGTGATCGTTTCGTTCGAAGAACGAGTAGAACCGCTTAAGAATTTGTACTCAGTCGTTGAATCCATAAATACTACTTTGTTGTAGTTAGGGTGAATTCCTTGTTTCATGGTTGATTTCTCTCCTTCCGCCCTGGTCCATTTGCTGAGCCAGAGTAAGTTACCTTCCTATACTAAACGATTTTTTTACGCGTCGCAATAGTTATTTTTCCGTCGTTGCTTCCTTCTTGACGGTACGCGGTTTAGCAGGTGCACGTCGGACCGTCTTCTTCTTTTCTTTCTCAAGTTCAGCAAAAAATTCTTCATTATTTTTCGTGTCGCGAATCTTACGCAGGAACGTATCGACGAACTCGTTCGACTCGTTCATCGTCCGACGAATCGTCCAGAGCGCATCGAGTTGCTCTTTCGGAAGCAAGAGTTCTTCCTTCCGCGTACCTGATTTGCGAATGTCGATTGCTGGGAAGATTCGGCGTTCCGACAGCTTACGATCGAGATGTAGCTCCATGTTTCCTGTTCCTTTGAATTCCTCATAGATGACGTCATCCATGCGGGATCCCGTCTCGACGAGTGCCGTCGCAAGAATTGTCAAACTGCCACCATGTTCGATGTTTCGCGCCGCACCAAAGAACCGTTTTGGTTTGTGGAACGCTGCTGGGTCAATCCCCCCTGAAAGCGTCCGTCCGCTTTGCGGCACTGTTAAGTTATACGCACGAGTCAAACGCGTGATCGAATCCATCAAGATGACGACATCTTTTTTATGTTCGACAAGTCGCATCGCCCGTTCAAGGACAAGTTCAGAAATCCGCACATGGTTGTCCGGTGTTTCGTCGAACGTTGAACTGACGACGTCTGCTCCCGGAACTGAACGCTCGATGTCAGTTACTTCCTCTGGTCGCTCATCGATCAATAGAATGATCAGCTCGACATCCGGATGATTCTCTTGAATCGAGTTTGCGATTTCTTTGAGGAGTGACGTCTTCCCTGCTTTTGGTGGTGCGACGATCAAACCGCGTTGTCCAAACCCAACTGGTGCAATCATATCCATGACACGAACCGATAAATGACGCGGCTCTGTCTCAAGACGCATTAAACGATCCGGATAGATCGGTGTCAGCGCCGGGAAGAACAAACGGTTACGCGCTGTATCCGGTGCTTCGCCGTTGACGGCTTCCACACTAAGTAACCCTTGGAAACGTTCGTTTTCCTTCGGTGGGCGTACTTTACCTGTGACGACATCACCATTACGTAGATTGAAGCGTCGGATTTGAGAAGCGGCGATATAGATATCTTCAGAGGATTGGGAATAATTGATAGGGCGAAGGAAGCCGAAGCCACCATCGTTTTGCATTTGTGGATTACCAGGGATGACTTCAAGTACCCCTTCGAGGAAATAAAGACCTGTTGATTCCGCCTGTGCTTTTAGAATCTTGAACATCAACTCACGCTTACGGGCTTCCCGATATTGCGGGACATTCTTCGTCTTTGCGATTTCATATAATTCTTTTAATGTCAGCTGGCTCAATTGAGCCAAAGTATAGGAACGTTCAGGTTTATCTTTTTTATCAGTTGTTGGCATGTTTTTCACCTATTCTTTATAAATTCAACTGCATTCAGCATACTTCCATACATACATCAGGAGGTATGTAATTTCTTTCGTGAACTAAAGGTATCATATTTTTTTAAATTCGTCGTCAACAATCCTTTGCGTTTCTTACTTTGTAATATTCAAGGATATTATTTCAGTTATGTTACAAAAGCATCTATTTTGTCTTCTAACTGAAAAAACGTTTTTAAGGGCGCACATGCTAAGATATTCCTGCAGACAAAATTCTTACACAGTTGTAAGGTTCACTGCTTAATTACACACTTAATGATTTCATCATATAACTTACGGACGCAACACAGTACATTAAAACGGAGGAATTCTTAACATGAAACGTTTTCTAGCATCGATCGCGACAGCAGCCTTAGTGGTTTCAGGTTTTACATCAGTGGGTACAGGTAAAGTTGAAGCAGCAACAGTCACGAAAGTCAAGATCACGGACAACGGTCTTCGTGTTCGGACAGCTCCTTCTACGAAAGCAAGCATCGTCGGGAAAGTCAACGCTGGTCAAGTCTTTACATACAAAGGCAAATCAGGCAGCTGGACAAAAATCTCATACGGCGGTAAAACACGTTATGTCTTCTCACAATACACAAAGACATACAAATCATCTTCAAGCGCTAAAAAATCAACAAGCACATCTTCTAAACGGACGAAAATCCTGAACGAAGCAGCAAAACATAAAGGTACACCATACGTATGGGGCGGAACAACGACTCGTGGATTCGACTGCTCTGGTTTCACAAGCTACGTTTACAAGAAAGCGGCTGGTAAAACATTGCCACGTACGTCTTCTTCACAATATTCTTCTTCTAAGAAAGTCCGCGTTTCAAGCGTACAACCAGGAGATCTTGTCTTCTTCTCACACGGTAGCGGCATTCAACACGTCGGGATCGCAACAAGCAAGTCAAGCATGGTTAACTCAGAAACAGGTGGCGTTAAATACTCAAGCTTCAAATCAGGGTACTGGGGTTCACGCCTTGTCGGCGCAGGATCTTACCTTTAATTCATCATCTCAAAGCGGTTGAGCATTGGCTCAATCGCTTTTTTTCATCTTATTCAATTCATAAGAAGGAAATAGGATGCATGTCTTCATCACAGGTGCTTCAAGAGGTCTTAGTCGTGAATTCGCTTATCTGTACGATAATGAAATCACGTCCTGCTCGTCAAACGTGAGACAATGCTCTTCAAAACGAAATTTCATGTCGAGCGATTTGGAGGCACTGCAATCTTCCCATACGATTTAACGAAGCGGAAAACGTTAGCACGTTTCCTTTTCCTCTAGGAGTTGAGGATGAACGTCTTGATTCCTAGAAACATAGCAAAAAGAGTTGGTGTTTCGGAAATTATCCGAAACACCAACTCTTTTTTATCGATCAAGTCCTCACGTATGAGTCCGTCTCTTTTACTTAATGACAAGCTTCGGTTTTTTCTTAAACGAGTGAATGCCTTCAACGAAACGAACCGTTCCGGATTTCGCACGCATGACGACAGAGTGTGTCTGACCGCCTTGTGCCGTGAACTGGACACCTTTCATCAACTCACTGTCCGTGACCCCTGTCGCAGCAAAGATACAGTCGTCTCCTGCGACGAGATCGTCCATCATGAGAATCTTCGATGGATCTTCGATGCCCATCTTCTTACAACGTTCGATCTCGGCATCGTCTGCTGGTAACAAGCGCCCTTGGAGCTCTCCACCGAGACACTTCAAGGCAACGGCAGCAAGAACGCCTTCCGGTGCGCCACCTGAACCGAGCAAGATATCAATCCCTGTATGCGGGAACGCCGTATTGATCGCACCAGCAACGTCACCGTCACCAATCAAGCGAATCCGTGCCCCTGTTGCCCGAATCCGTTGAATGATTTCTTCATGACGTTCGCGATCAAGGATCGAGACGACGACGTCTTCGATTTCCTTGTTCTTCGCCTTTGCGACGGCTGCGATGTTTTCTTCAATCGTCGCATCCAGACTGATGTGTCCTGCTGCTTCCGGACCAACTGCAATCTTATCCATGTACATGTCCGGTGCATGGAGTAAATCTCCCGCATCCGCAACAGCGAGGACAGCAAGTGCGCCCCATGTTCCTTTTGCGACGATATTCGTTCCTTCGAGCGGATCGACAGCGACGTCAAGTCGTGGTCCATACCCATTTCCTAGCTTTTCTCCAATGTAAAGCATCGGTGCTTCATCCATCTCGCCTTCCCCGATGACGACGGTTCCTTTCATCGGAATCGTATCGAAGACATCACGCATCGCGCTTGTTGCCGCATCATCCGCTTCATTCTTCAATCCTTTTCCCATCCAGCGTGCAGAGGCAAGTGCTGCCGCCTCCGTGACGCGTACAAGTTCCATTGATAGACTTCTCTCCATGTGTATGTCCCCTCTCCCTTGTTACAAATCGGTCAAATCGTTTCACGCCATACGAGGGCGCCTAGTTCCTTCAACTTCTGATCATATCGTTCGTAACTCTGGTCAAGCACTTCCGCGTGGTGCAATGTCGTCTCCCCTGAAGCGAGAAGTCCCGCCAAGACAAGTGCTGCGCCACCGCGTGGATCTGGTGCCTCGATTTCCGTACCGAGTAAGGATTCGCCACCACGAATGATGATCGAAGCGTCTTCATGCGTGATCCGGGCGTTTAAGCGCCGCAACTCCTGTACATGTCGGAAACGTTGCGGGTACAACTTATCGACAACGATACTCGCTCCTTTCGCTTGCAACAACGCTGCCGAGATGACAGGTTGTAGATCGCTTGGGAATCCACCGTAGTGGAAGACACGAATATCGACCGGCTTCGCCTCCTGGAATGTCGCCGTGACGGAATCATCTGTCACTTCGATCAACGCACCATACCGCTCGAGTTTTTGGATAACGCTCTCGAGATGAAGCGGAATGACGTTATCGACGGTGACGCGCCCAAGTGCAGCGCCCATCGTCAAAAACGTTCCTGCTTCCATCCGGTCTGGAATCAAGGTATGCCGGCAACCACTCAGGCGTGAGACACCTTTGATTCGAATCTCATCCGTTCCTGCCCCTTTGACATTTGCTCCCATGTTCGTCAGCATCGTACTGACGTCGATGACTTCTGGATCATAGGCAGCGTTTTCGATGACAGTCGTTCCTTCAGCGAAGACAGCGACGAGTAAAGCACTGATCGTCGCTCCGAATGACGGAAGATCGAGATAGATTCGGTTTCCGACGAGACGGTCAACGCGCATGTAATGGACGCCCTGCTCGTTACGTACGGAAACACCGAGACGCTCCAGTGCTTTGATGTGTAAATCAATCGGTCGTGGTCCGATGGCATAACCCCCAGGCAGACCGACGACTCCTTGTTTGAATCTGGCCGCCAGAACGCTCATAAGGTAGATCGATCCGCGTAACTTGCGCGTCTCCGCACCAGTTAACGGCATCGATTCAACCCGACTTGGATCAATCGTCACCATATCGCCTTGACGTGTCACGACCGCGCCGAGCGTCTCCAAAATCTCGATCATTGTCGCGACGTCGCCAATTTCCGGCACGCCTTCTAGAACGACCATCTGATCCGTCAGTAGAGCTGCAGCAAGACACGGAATGGCGCTTTGCTTCGAACCACTGATTGATACGGTTCCTTCTAGGCGTTGTTGCCCTACGATATGCAAAATGTCCACGTTCCATCAACCTTTCTCTTCGCTACGATTATTGCTGCGTTTTTTCCCAGTCCGCGAGGAACTTTTCAATTCCTTGCGTCGTGAGTGGGTGGTGTGTGAGTGACTCGATGACCGAGAATGGAATCGTCGCGATGTCTGCGCCCGCAAGAGCAGCGTTCGTCACGTGAACCGGGTTCCGGACCGATGCCGCAATGATTTGTGTCGGAATATCATGTACGACGAAAATTTGAGCAATCGTCTCGACGAGGCCCATTCCATCTTGACCGATGTCATCTAGACGACCGAGGAATGGTGATACGTATGTCGCACCAGCACGGGCTGCGAGTAATGCTTGGTTCGGATTGAAGATCAATGTGACGTTCGTCGTGATCTTCTCTTTTGAAAGTGCTGCGACCGCTTCGAGTCCGGCCGGAGTCATTGGAACCTTAACCGTAATGTTCGGTGCGATCTGGGCAAGTTCCTTCCCTTCGCGAATCATTCCTTCTGCATCAAGCGCGATGACTTCAGCGCTGACAGAGACATCTCCGACGATTTCACAGATTTCACGAAGTCTTGTATGGAAATCGACGCCTTCCTTAGCGACGAGCGATGGATTCGTCGTGACACCATCTAAAATCCCCATTTTATGTGCTTTCTTGATGTCCTCTACGTTTGCTGTGTCAATGAAAAATCTCATCTTTCTCGTTCCCCTTTCATCCCCTGAAATCGCTTACGACTCTATTATAGGTTTTTTTCACGAGAAGTCCTACTGTTTTCCATCGAATACACGTTCATATGATATGAAAAAAGCACGGTAGACCGAAGTCTACCGCACTTTAAAGAGGAGTCGATTAAGCTTTGTTGCTTGAACCGAACTCACGCATCTTACCGATGACAGTTTGTTTGATTGCTTCACGACCTGGTGCGATGAATACGCGTGGGTCATATGCTTCTGGTTTCTCAGCCAACACTTCACGAACGACTTTCGCGAATGCGATTTGGTTCTCTGTGTTAACGTTGATTTTTGAAGTTCCGAGTGAGATCGCTTTTTCGATATCGTGTGTCGGAATTCCAGTTCCACCGTGAAGAACGAGTGGGAGGTTTGTAGCGTCACGGATTTCTTCCATCTCTTTGAATCCGAGGTTTGGTTCACCTTTGTATGGTCCGTGAACAGAACCGAGTGCAGGAGCAAGCGTGTCGATTCCAGTTTCTTTAACGATGCGTACACACTCGTCAAGTTTCGCGTACATGACATCACCGATGACGTCGTCTTCTTGTCCACCAACTGTACCAACTTCCGCTTCAACTGAAACGCCTTTAGCGTGAGCGTATTCAACGACTGCTTTAGTTGTTTCGATGTTTGTGTCAATCGGGCTGTGCGAATCATCGATCATGACAGATGTAAATCCAGCGTCGATCGCTTCTTTACATTTTTCAACGCTCGAACCGTGGTCGAGGTGGATTGCGACTGGAACTGTTACTTTCATGTCGTGTACGAGACCTTCAACCATTTTCACGACAGTGTAGAATCCGCCCATGTGGCGTGCTGCACCTTCAGATACTCCAAGGATAACTGGTGACTGCTCTTCTTGAGCCGCACCGAGAATCGCTTGTGTCCACTCGAGGTTGTTGATGTTGAATTGACCTACTGCATACTTACCTTCGAGAGCTTTGTTTAACATGTCTGTCATAGATACTAATGGCATAATGACATCCTCCTCTGTTTTGATCGCTGCTTACACGAACTCGTGCAATTTCAGACTGATTATAACATACTGATTCATCGGAACGTACAGCATTTCGCTTGGTTTTTTGGTTTGTGACGGCGACGTGAAGGATTAACCGCTTACATCGTGAGAAATTTGCACAGTCACTTCTTTTTTTAATTCGAAGATGTCAAATGGCTTCCCGAAGAAGGCGACGACCCCTAATCGTTTCGCTTCTTCCATCGCTTCTTTTTCATCGAGTGCCGTCATTAAAATCGTCCGGACACGTCGTCCGATCCGGTCCTGATGACGTAAAACCTCGATCCCGGTCCGCCCCGGCATGTTGACATCCATCAACAGCAAATCATATGCCGTTTCTTGTAAATAGACGATCGCTTCCTCTCCATCGACGGCGACGTCCGTTTCATACCCTTCTGCCCGGAACAATTGTGCAAGTAAGTTCCGGATTCCCGGCTCATCCTCGACGATCAACAATCTGCCTTTCATCTCTGCCACTCCCCCTCTAGTTATTTCCATTCTACACTAAAGCAAAACTTGCTTTATACTGTCCTTGAGAGAAATACAGAAAGGGTGAAGAAAAATGATGAAAATCTTAGCTACACAATTCAACGGAAAATTGCAAACGCTCGCAAAACAGGAAGACGAACTATTCGATGTCGTCCGTCTGCTCGCACAAGCGCTCGTCGGAGAAGGCACGGTCTACGTCGATGCCTACGGCGAATGTGAAGGACTCTATCCGATGCTCTCAGAAGGACCGGACCAGATGAAACGGGTTACGAAAATCAAGGATCGAAAGACCTTGCATGCTGTCGATCGTGTCTTGATCTTCACGCCAGATACGGAACGCTCCGACCTTCTCGCTTCTCTTGCCCGCTATGACGCATGGCATACGCCTTATGCGATCGTCACACTCAGTGACGTGACAGAAACGCTCGAGCGTTCGATTGCACCGCTCGCATTGAAGTTTAATAAAGGACTACTTCCGGCAGAGGACGGTTCACGTCACGGACTGCCGAGTCTTGCCCTTTGCGCGTTCCTCTTGACACATATCTTGACACAACTACAAGAGATGACGGAAGAGTGGGATTAACACTTTTCTTCTATAATATGTAGTTCTTAATCTAATCAATCAAAAAGACGCGGTAACCTTCAATAATGCTGAAGGTTACCGCGTCTTTGATTATCTTTCTTTTCATTCACCAAGTGAAGCTTGGATGAAGTCATGGAAGAGCGCTTGTGGGCGTTCTGGACGTGAGATCAATTCTGGGTGGAATTGACACGCGACGAACCATTTGTGTTCTGGAATCTCGATGATCTCAACGAGACGACCGTCTGGGCTCGTACCTGAGAAGACCATGCCGTTCGCTTCGAACTGCTCACGGAATTCGTTACCGAACTCATAACGGTGACGGTGACGTTCGTAGACGAGCTCGCTTGAATACGCGGCACGTGCTTTCGTTCCATCTTCGAGTTTACATGGGTAAAGTCCGAGACGGAGTGTACCACCGAGATCCTCGATGTCTTTTTGTTCTGGCAACAAGTCAATGATTGGGTATGGTGTCGCTGGGTCGATTTCCGCTGAGTGTGCGCCTTCAAGATTGAGTACGTTACGTGCGAATTCAACTGTCGCGAGTTGCATACCGAGACAGATACCGAAGAACGGTACGTTGTTTTCACGTGCAAAACGTGTCGCTTCGATTTTCCCTTCGATTCCGCGTTCTCCAAATCCACCAGGAACGAGAATTCCGTCTGCTGAACCGAGCAATTCGTTGACGTTTTCACGCGTCACGTCTTCTGCGTTGATCCAGTCGATTTCGATGTCACTGTTGAAGGCAAATCCAGCGTGTTTCAATGCTTCTGCGACCGAGATGTACGCATCACGCAATTCGACGTATTTCCCGACGAGTGCGATCTTCGTCGTCTTCTCGAGGTGCGTCACTGTGTGAACGAGTTGTTTCCAAGCCGTCATGTCAGCAGCTGGTGTATCGAACTTGAAGTAGTCACAGACGAGTTGGTCCATGCCTTGACGTTGCAAGTTGAGTGGTACTTCATAGAGTGTCGATGCATCTTGTGCTTCGATGACTGCTTCCGGACGTGTGTCACAGAAGAGAGCAATTTTATCTTTCATCTCTTGTGGGACTGGGTGCTCCGCACGTAAGACGATGATGTCTGGCTGGATACCGTAGCTACGTAGTTCTTTGACACTGTGTTGTGTCGGTTTCGTCTTGAGCTCACCTGCCGCTGCAAGATACGGAACGAGCGTACAGTGAACGTACATGACGTTTTCTTTCCCGATATCGTTTTTCACCTGACGAATGGCTTCGATGAACGGAAGCGATTCGATATCCCCTACTGTTCCACCAATCTCCGTGATGACGACGTCAGCGCCCGTTTCTTTTCCAGCACGGAAGACGCGATCCTTGATTTCGTTCGTGATGTGCGGAATGACTTGAACCGTTCCACCGTTGTAGTCGCCACGGCGTTCCTTCTTGAGGATCGTCGAGTAGATACGTCCAGACGTGACGTTCGCGTTCTGGCTCAAGTTGATGTCGATGAAACGCTCGTAGTGACCAAGGTCAAGGTCCGTCTCTGCGCCATCATCCGTGACGAATACTTCCCCGTGTTGGTACGGGCTCATCGTACCCGGATCGATGTTGATGTACGGGTCGAATTTTTGGATCGTGACGTTGAGGCCACGGTTTTTCAAGAGACGAGCGAGCGATGCAGCGGTGATCCCTTTACCGAGTGACGATACGACGCCACCTGTTACGAAAATATACTTTGTCATGTTAAATATTACTCCCTTCCCTAATTCACATCTCAACAATACAGAGGTGGTAAAAACAAAAAAGCAAAAGTGCCCCCATTGGAATAGGAGACACTTTTGCTGAAATAAGCACGTTGCTTAAAGAAGCCCATGACTAACTTACGTCATTCGGAAAACTTCGTCAAGCCTAATTTTTCAAAGAAAAATTTCCGTGCTCGTTCGTCAGCCGTCAACGAAAAAACTGCCATTTCTATAGGGAAATAGCAGCTGTACAGTTGTGGTTGATCGTGCTTAGACTTCCTCTTCTTCTTCGAAGTCTTCTAAGTCTTCTTCGTCGAGATCATCATCGAGATCATCGATGGCTGCGACTTTTTTGAACGTATCATCGTCTTCGCTGTCGTCAGCTGAATCATAGTCCGCTGTTTTCGCGAATGTATCGAGATCGTCTTCGATCGTCTCGAACTCGTCTTCTTCTGCATCATAGTTGAACTCTTCTTCAAACTCATCGAGTTCTCCACGTTGACGCGCTTCGATGACGAGATCCTCATCCGACTTATCGAACGGATACCAAGCGCGGAGTGACCAACGGTTTGCTCCGACGTTGACGAAGTTTCCGTCGATGTTCATGTCTGTATAGAGTTGAGCAAGTTTCTCGAACTTGTCTTCTTCATCTGTAAACGTATGGTACTTTTCGATTTCTGACGTGATGTCATCGAACGTGATTGGCTGTTCGCCAGCTTCTTGCAACATTTCGTTGACGAATTCGATCAGCGAAAGATCAGTAATCTCTTCTTTACTTAAACGGCTGAGGCTCATTGTGACGGCCACTTCCTTTCATTTGCGTTCAATCCATTACTTCTCATTATACGCAAAACGGCTTTTAAAAATCCAGTCTCTATTTAAAAAAAGCTCGAATTGATTCTCGATTCGTGTTTTTCCTACTCCCGAAAAAGGAATATCCAAGGGAGAAGAAGGAGGAATGACAGATGGAGAAGAAGGAGGAATGACAGATGGAGATGACAATCGAACGGGTCAACGATTTTGATGACTTCAAATGGTTACCAATCTTATCAAAGAGTACACAGGAAGGCTATCCCTTCATCGAACGGATGCTACGTGAACGACGAAACGAGACGTTCCAAGAGGACGGTGAGGCATTGTTCGTTGCCTTATCTCTGTCCGGACACGTCATTGCGTGCGGGGGTTATATGAAACAAACCGACACGAACGACGTCGGTCGAATTCGTCATGTCTATGTCTTACCGGAAATGCGACATCACGGTGTCGGTACGCAACTGCTTGAGAAAATCATCCCAGAAGCGCTGTTGACGTATTCCGAGCTCTGGCTCTATACGGACGATGCCAGTACATTTTATGAACGCTTCGGTTTTGAGCCGTATACGGTAACCAAAGTGACACATCGACTTTTAAAGCATGCATTCGTTCAACCTTAAGTGTCTTGGATTGACATATCGAGAATCATCGATTAGTTTAAGCGTATGACAAATCAAGTGGATCTATTCAAGGCATTATCGAACGAGGTACGTCTTGATATCTTACGCTGGCTCAAGGATCCCGAGACTCATTTCAATAAGCCGACGGCCCATCTCGCGACGAATCTGTCGGACAAGGGAGGCATTTGCGTCGGAGATATCCAAGAGAAGGCGAACTTATCTCAATCGACCGTCTCCCAATATCTTGCGATGTTGCAAAAAGTCGGATTGCTCGAATCCGAACGTCACGGCAAATGGACGTATTACCGGCGAAATGAAGAAAAAATCCAGGAGCTCGCAGCGTACCTCAAAGGAGAACTTTGATCCGTTCTCCTCGCCTTACATATCGACATTTCCCGATATTTAGATTCGTGAAAGGATGAATTCTGTTGAAAATCGTGTATTACGTACTCGCGTTACTTGCGGGTATCGCACTCAGTGTCGAAGGGGCCATCTATGGTGAGCTCGGGAACTTCGTCGGAAAACTCGAAAGTAGCTTTTATAATTTCTTCGCCGGTACGATCATCATCGGACTGATCGTCCTCTTCTTCGGAAAAGGTTCACTCGGCTATACATTCCGCGCACCGAAATGGACCTTGCTCGGTGGTCTACTCGGTAGTATCTACTTGACGATCTTGATCATCAGCATCCCGCTCGTCGGTGTCGGTCTCGCCATGATCAGTGTCATTATTGGACAAATGATTGCCAGCATGGTCATTGAACATTACGGCTGGCTCGGTAGTCCGAAACGTCCAATCAATCGTGACAAGCTGACAGCTTCTGCTTTGATGCTCGTCGCTCTATTTCTTATCTTTTAAGGAGGTTCGCTCGTGAATATTCTATTACTCGGTTTTACATTACTCGGCGGCGTAATGCTGAGTGCGCAGTCATCGATCAACGGTGCCTTCAGTCAAAAGGCAGGGGCTCTAGAAAGTACGTTCCTGACTTTCTTCACCGGGATGCTGATTCTCGCACTCGCCATCCTGTTCTTTGGTCAAGGAAACGTCTTGCTCTTGCTCGAAGCACCACGTTGGCAACTCAGTGCCGTCCTGTTTGGGGTCAGTTATCTATTCCTGACGATTCTTGCTGTTCCGCAAATCGGTGTCACGGCAGCTAGTATCGCGACTGTCATCGGTCAACTCGCAGCAGGGATGGTCATCGACCACATCGGTGCATTCGGTGGCGTCGTCGTGCCGCTCGATGGAAAACTTCTGCTTGGTCTGCTTGCGATGCTGGCTGCGCTTTACTTCGTCTATCGCGGGAACACACGCAAAGACGTGTCCGCTTCATCTGATTCAATGGCATCGTGACGATTGTCCTCACGATTCGTTCACGCGCTTTCCTCAGGCGAGACACAAGCCAGTCTCGGCTGTCAGTGACAGCCGACACGGGTCTTGTTTGTCTCTGACAGCGCAATATCTTGCGCTTTTTCCTGTAGGAGTCGCGTGAACAACGTGAGTCCGACTGTTTCTCATGATCTATCAAATAGAACATAAAAAAACCGAAATGCTGAAGTGGATCTACTTCAGCATTTCGGTTTTTTCGTGTCGAACGATCCGTTGATGAACGTGCAAGACGAATACTCCTGCGGGAAAAGCGGAATGGGTGAGACCCCGTAGGCGCGAATGCGGCGAGGAGGCTCGCCTTCCGCCCGCGGAAAGCGAAGTCTTGCACGAGAATCAACACTTGTGTTTTATAAATACCTTATTGCCCCAGCTGTTGTCTCTTAAGTAAGCGCAACGCTTCCGTCGCGAGACGATGATCGGCTTCCTGAGATAGACCGGAAACGGTGATCGTACCGACGACACCGACTCCCTCGATCCGAATCGGGAACGCCCCACCCGCATCAGCATAATCGGCTGGTGAAACAGCATACATCGTATGATATGAGCGATGTTTACTTTCATTATACCGGCGCATGTACAGCGAGCTATAGCCATGCCGCAAGACGACGTTCGATTTCCGGCGAATCCATTCTTCCTGATCCGGTGCCGTACCATCGAGCGCCGCGTAATATAAACGCTGTCCATTCCGTTTGATTTCAACGGCGATCGATAAGTTCTCTTTCATCGCCCGTCCGATCAATTCATGTCCCATCCCGATCGCTTCCGTATTCGTCAGGGACGTCAAGACGAGTTCGTCCTCTTCCGCTAGCAACACCTTCAATTCTTCCATGCATCCCATTCCTTTCGTAAGAGGCGTCGTCCTTCATCACTGCTGATGCGCACTGCTTCAATCAAACGCATCGTTTTTTCAGCGTCGCGTAAATCGACAGGTACTCGTCCCCCGCGAAGTCCTTCCGCCAACTGTTCATAAAACGTCGCATAACTGCCTGGAAGTGTCGCGAGACGCTCGACTGGCTGATCAGCGATTTGAAGGTAGCCGTAGGAATCTACTTCATCTTCACCGAGCTGTTCGTCCACCGGATGACCTTTCGCAAGCCGTCCTTCTTGCGGATCCATTCCATATTTGACGTAACTACCGCGTGTCGCATGAAACTCGAAACGAGGTGTTGGTCCTTGAATGAAGGACGTCGAACGGAGAATGACACGACGCGTACCGTAATGTAGCGTGACATGGAAACCATCGTCGACGACAGCACCGTCACGTTGCAGGTAGACGTCGCCCGTGAGTGCATCCGGTTCTCCGAACAAGGCAAGTGATTGATCGAGTAAGTGTGAGCCGAGATCAAACAGGATGCCGGCGCCACTTCCCGCTTGTTCCCGCCAGCGTTCCCGAACGACCGGACGATAGCGATCAAAGCGTGATTCGATGACTTGCCAGTCGCCGATCTCGTTCATTTCCATCAATTGTTCAAGTGTCAGGAAGTCCCCGTCGAAGCGACGGTTTTGATAGATGGCGACCTGCACCCCGTGTTGTTTCGCTAACGTTTGCAGCGCTAGTGCTTCTTCGATCGTCACGACGGCTGGCTTTTCGAGTAAGACGTGCTTCTTTGCTTCAATCGCTTGTTTTGCCATTTCGAAATGCAGTGCCGTTGGTGTCGTGATGATGACGAGTTCCGTGTTCTCATCCTGCAAGGCTTCAGCAAGTGTCGCGACGACAGCCGCATTACTGAAATGTTGTGCCACCTGCTCCGGTCGACTCGAGACGACTTGCGTCACTTCAAATGCCGGTAATGCCTGTAAGAACGGAACGTGGAACGTCACCGCTGAAAAACCGAATCCGACGAGCGTCGTTTGAATCGGGTTCATGTTGTTTCCTCCTCTGTCACGTCGAGATCGACATGATAATGATCTAGTCGCTCTTGCCACGTTGCATCTGGTACTTGATCCGTAACGAGCACATCGATTTGCTCCCAGTCACAGACCTTATGCAAAAAACGCTTATTGAATTTCGTATGGTCTGCGAGGACGATGACACGGGTCGCACTTCGAATCATCGCTTTCTTTACGACCGCTTCTTCGAGTTGTTCCGCAAAAAGTCCTTCTTCCGTCAATCCACATGCTCCAAGAAAAACACAATCGACTTGATAATTCAGGATGTCGTCTGCCGTCTTGATCCCACTCAAGCTTCGCGCATGCCGGTCGAAACGTCCTCCCGTGACGTACAGCTCAATATCCGTACGAGCTCCGACATAGTCTGCGATGTCGAGGGAGTTCGTGATGACTTGTAGTGGATAAGGCGGAAGTGCTCGTGCCATCTCAGATACCGTCGTCGCAGCGTCGAGCAATAAGCGATCGTTCGCTTGGACGTGACGCGCTGCACGTTGTCCGATCCGTCGTTTTTCCGGTTTCTCTGTCCGTTGCTCATACGCAAGTGTTCCGCCAGCACGGACTAATCCATTTTTAACGCGAATGATTTCCCCTTCTTGTTCGAGGACGATGACGTCACGACGTGCGGTATCTCGTGAAATCTGATACTCCTGCATCAGTTGATCCAGCGAAATTTCAGGACTCGTCTTGATCCATTCCCGCATCTGTTGCAGCCGTTCAATTTGCCCCATCGATTCCCGCCTCCTTTTTCTTTATATTAAGTTTTTTCATTACAATATGCAATTTTAATGCAAATAGTTCAACGGTAATTCGGGTAAATAATAGAAGACAACTACTTTCAGAACGGAGGAATTGATATGCAAACGATCTTGATCACGGGTGCTTCTTCCGGTATCGGTCTTGCGACGGCGCGGCGATTTGCAGAAGCCGGATGGTTCGTCTACGCTGGTGTCCGGAGTCCAGACGAAATGACCGTGTCGTTGCCGACGCTCACCTTCTTGCCGCTCGATGTCACGGATGAAACAAGCGTGAAAGCAGCCGTTCGTCAAATTGAACAGGAGGTCGATCATCTCGACGTCGTGTTCTGCAATGCCGGTCATGGTTTACTGCGCGCACTCGGTCAAGCGACGAGTTATGAAATCAAGCAACTCTTCGAAACGAACGTCTTCGGTGTCATCCGGACGATCGAAGCCTGCCTTCCCCTACTCAAACAAACACCGGATGGTAGTCACTTACTCGCGACTTCAAGCGTCAGTGGTCTCGTCGGTCAACCGATGAATGAACTGTATTGTGCCAGTAAGTTCGCGATCGAAGGGCTGTTCGAAAGTCTTGCGACCTACTATAAACCATACTTCAACATCGACGTCACCCTGATTGAACCAGCCGCCGTCGAGACGAACTTTACCGCAAATGTTCTCGATCAACTTGAACGGACGGGTGGCTTACACGAAGACGACTTCAAACCGATCATCACGGCTTATTTGCAGACGTATCGGACACGACATGCCGATCGCCAATCGGCAGAAGCTCTGGCTGAGGTGATCTTCGAGGTCGTCCACCGTGACGAACGTCCGTTACGAATCCGGACGACGGAAGCCGATGAACATTTCGTCGCCCATAAGACACATCATGATCCGTCAGGTCTCGAAGGGATCGCTAAAATACGACGGCTGACATTAAATCTTGACTGATTCCCCTTTTTTTGAAATTTCAATCCGCCTCAGCAATCTTCGCCCACTATACTGAGACTATCTACCTAAAAATTATCTAGAAGGGCGGAACGCCATGCCATCCTTGTTTCTTTTTACAATCGTCTATCTGATTCCGACCTTCATCATGTTCTACATGTCGATTGATATATTTTTACGCAATCCATCACGTCCACAACACCGACTGCTTAGCTTATTTACGTTCGCTTACGGGATGTTATTCCTCGGTGAATTTTTCCGGAATGCTTCTCCGATCGAATTTAGTCCGGCATTCGTGACCTACTGGTTCGGAAACGCTGGTCTGATCGTCTTCAGTACATCGCTTCACTTCATCTTTCGCGTCTCGAATTTGTGGAAACGAATGCCACGTTTATTGTACCCATGGATCTTCTATCTTCCGATGGGCGTCGTGCTGACGACATACGTATTCCAGACGAACGTCATCAACAGTCAGCAATTCACACAGGTCGGACAGTTCATTTACCCTGAATTCAACACACAATATCTAGTGACGATGACGGTCGGGAACATCTTTCATCTCCTTGTCATCGGTCTGCTCGTGTACGCACGGACACACTTGAAAGATGCACGTCGTGGCATCATCAGTGTCTTATTGAGTGTCGCGATTCTCGTTCTCGCGTGGGATATCGTCTTCGGCTACTGGTCGTTCTACGGCATCATGCCACCGTATGCCTATATGTATGGCGGTTTGTTCTGGGCAGGAGCACTGGCGATCGCAATGCGCCGATTCGATTATCTCGCGTCCTATCAGAAGCGTTTCGCGACGCTCTACAATTTGAATCCTTCGGCAATCCTGCTGCTCGACCGGGACGGACGAATTGAGAGTGCCAACCCAGCTGCTCATCGTCTGTTCGAGACCAATGACTTAACGGTATGTACGTTTTCGACCTACTTACCGGATAAAAAACAAGCCGATTGGTCGCTGCATTATATGACACACTTTTTATCGCAACGTAAGTTCAACGAATTCGAAACGAAGATTTTGACAGCGCGACAGCAAGAACGCTACGTCGTCATGGATGCCGATTTCGTCTTCATCGAACAGGAACTGCACGGGATGTTATTGATTCGTGATATCCAGTCCTTCAAGGAAGCGGAGCAGACGATTCGTTTCTTCGCCTATCATGATCCGTTGACGAAGATTGCGAATCGCCGGAGCTTTTACGAACGTGCGGCGCAAGAGTTACTCGAACTTGATCACGCGGCGATCATCGTCGTCGACCTCGACGGTTTCAAAGCGATCAACGATACGTATGGGCATCAAATCGGTGACGCCTTCTTGATTCATATCGCTCGTCTACTTGAACACCACGCGGAACAGAATGGATTCGCCGCCCGTGTCGGTGGCGACGAATTCTTCTTACTCTATCGTCATCCGTCTGTCGCTACGCTCCATACCTATGCTTCGAATCTGTTGACGTACTTGCAAGACAACCCTTACCGATTCGCTGAAGAAACCATTGAAATCCGAACGAGTATCGGACTTAGCTACTCACCCAATCATGGCGTCGATCTCGACACGCTGATTCAGCATGCTGACCAAGCGATGTATCGTGTCAAACATGCCGGAAAGAACGATTATTTCATTCATGATACGATGGACTCGACGCAACGATCCTAAAGGAGAGATTCCATGATTTCTGTACTGACGATTTTTTCACGTTTATTCAAGGGATTGCGCCGCGCCTTTCACTTATCTTACTTTCGTGGTCTATTGATTCTCTGCCTGTTGACGCTCGTCTCCGGTACGATCTTCTATAGCACGGAAGAAAACCTGTCGATGGTGGATGCACTTTACTTTTGTATCACGACATTAAGTACAGTCGGGCATCCAACGTTCGTTCCGACGACGACGCTCGGTAAGGTCTTTACGATGGCATACATCACGATTGGCTGCGGGCTGTTCTTAACACTGATTGCCACGTTATCGTATGTCCTGATTAAACAACCGGAGGATGAATAAGGGGGAATGATCCATGCGCCAAGCTGCCATCCAAAATAATTTCGATTGGTGTCGCCTCGTCTGTGAGTCAGCCGGTTGCCGGGTGACAGAAACTGATTCGACCTGGCACGCTCAAGGAAACGTACCAAGCTATTATCCGGAACTTATGGTTCGGCTTCCCCATCAGCGAATTGGTGTCACGGATGTCTACAGTATCAAGGACTGCACGGCAAGCTATGATTTCTCGAGTGCCGGTCTCAGTCATCTGTTCACAGCGGAATGGATGACCCGCCCTGCCATACTCGATCGCCGTGCTCTTCCCGTCGATTGGTCCGTCGTGACGGATCTCGATCAGTTCGCTCGCTTCCAGGCTATCCAGGCAACACCGGAGTTGCCCACAACGTTATGGCAACATCCCGCTGTCCGATTCTTCTATTCGGAGGCGCAACAAGCAAGTTGCATCGCCTACTCGAATCAAGTGACGACCGGACTGACGTACGTCAATTCCGATTACCTCGACGAACGCTTATGGGATGATATCGCACGTTTGAGTTCAGCACATTTTCCCGGTCAATCGCTCGTCGGTTACGAGTATGGCGATCACCTGATCACAGCGCTTGAAGCCGGCTTTGACGACGTTGGTCCACTCGCGATCTGGATTCGCACGACGAATGATCACACATGAAAAAACCGAACCGATTCCCTTCCTCTTGACGAAGATGAATCGGTTCGGTTTTTTTACATCAAGCGGCTAATGAATGCCGTTGCAATCCCGAAGTAAACGAGGAGCGATAAGATATCGTTCAACGTCGTGATCAATGGTCCGGATGCGATTGCTGGGTCAATCTTTAGGCGATGTAAGATGAGCGGAATGATCGTTCCAGCAAGTGTCCCGAAGATCAACGTGATGACGAGCGAACTGCCGACGACAAGACCCAAGACGGCACTCCCTTGCCAGACGTAGGCAATGATGGCGATCAAGATACCACAAATGACACCAATGATTAAACCAACCCAGAGCTCCCGTAGGATCAACCGAGTCGCGACCCGCTTATCGACTTCACGCGTGATCAATCCGCGGACGACGACCGCGAGCGATTGGGTACCGGTATTTCCGGTCATACCAGCAATCATCGGCATGAAGAAGGCGAGCGCGACGACTTTTGAGAGCGTCTCTTCGAACTGACTGATGATTGATCCGGAGACGAGCCCGATGAACAGTAGCAAGACGAGCCACGGTAAACGACGGGTCGCAGCAATCCACGGCTTCGTCTCGAAATCAATTGATTTACCGGACGCCGAGAGTTTCTCGATGTCTTCGTTCGCTTCTTCCCGTAAGACGTCAAGCGCATCATCGACCGTGATCAGTCCGACGAGAATGTCGCCCTCGACGACGGGTAACGAGACAAGATCATAGCGTTCGAACAGTTGCGCGACTTCTTCCTGATCGGTCTCCGCCGCGACCCGAATCACCTTCGTCTCCATGACGTCACTGATCCGTTCCGTATTTTCAGCTAAGATGACATCCCGGTATGAGATGACACCAACGAGTTCACTGAGTTGATTGACGACGTAGACGTAGTTGATCGTCTCCGAGTATTCGATGTAGTCGCGCATCTTCTCGACCGTCTCACCGACCGTGAAATCTTCTCCGACCCAGATGAACCGGTTCGTCATCAAGCGCCCTGCCGTTTCCGGTGGATACGTCAAGAGATTGCGGACGATCAGAGCCTCGTCCGTCCGCATGCTGCCAAGCAAGCGGTCGGTCTCTTCCGGTCCCAGTTCCTCAAGTACATCCGCGACATCATCGTTCTCCATTAAATCGAGGACGTGCCCGGCACGCTCGACGTCTAAACGACGTAAGACGGCGAGACGTTGCTCCCCTTCGAGCTCCTCAAGTACATCCGCCAATCGCTCGTGATCCAGATAGTCGAGGAGTCGTGCCTGATCGTCTTCGCCCAACTCTTCATACACTTGCGCGATATCATACGGATAGACCTCTTCGATGATTTGCTGTGCTTGCTCCCGTTTTTCTTTCGCGAGAGCATCGAGCAATAGCCACTTCCATTGTTGTTCTGCTGTCTGACGCAATCTCCTCACCCCCTGTATTCTGCCTTTTCATCTTAGCACGAGTTGATTCGCGATCGATATCGAAAAACAGTTGACATCTGTTTCCTATGGCTTTAAAGTTTGCCTTAAGGAAACATTATTTGTAGACCGAATCTTTTCCAGTGATTGGAGTTAAAATTTTTATCTTATTTTTTGCCCTAAGGAAACTTTCCTTCTATATACCACAAAATCAAAGGAGTGATTATTCATGTACGCCCTTGACGTTGATCGTCTCACTGTCTCTTATTTTGATACCCATGCACTCGACGGAGTGTCCGTTCGTCTCCCGGTCGCTTCGTTGATTGGCATCATCGGACCGAACGGCGCTGGTAAATCCACATTCTTAAAAGCCGTCCTCGGTTTGATCCCGGCTCGCATCGAGCAGTTACGCGTGCTTGACCAATCACTCGAAGACGTTCGGTCACGCGTCGCTTACGTACCGCAACGAAGTGCAATTGATTGGGACTTCCCGGTTCGTGTGCAGGACGTCGTGCTGATGGGCTGTTATCCGAAGCTCAGCTTATTCAAACGACCATCGAAAGCACAAAAAGTGTTCGCCATGGAGTGTCTCGAGCGCGTCGGTATGTCTGATCATGCCGAACGCCAAATCGGTGAACTGTCAGGCGGACAGCAACAACGGGTCTTTCTGGCGCGTGCCCTTGCCCAAGAAGCAGAGCTACTATTGCTGGACGAACCGTTCGTCGGCATCGATGTTGCGAGTGAGCAGATGATCATCGAACTCTTACGGACCCTCCGAGCCGAAGGACGGACGATCGTCGTCGTCCACCATGATTTGCATAAAGCAGAGGACTACTTCGACACATTGATGCTGTTGAACAAACAATTGATCGCTGTCGGTCCACCGGCTGATATCTTGACGCCGGAATGGCTCGAACCAGCGTATGGCTTACCCCTATTCGAACGACGCAAGGAGGGACAAGGATGACGTTCATCGAGGCATTACTTCAGTATGAGTTCTTACAAAAAGCGATGATCACCGCCATCATGGTCGGCATCATCTGTGGTGTGATCGGCTGTTTCATCATCCTTCGCGGGATGTCGTTGATGGGGGATGCAATCTCGCACGCCGTTTTACCCGGTGTTGCGATTTCCTACCTACTCGGGATCAACTTCCTGATCGGTGCTGTCGTGACGGGTCTCGTGACAGCGCTCGGAATCGGTTTCGTTAGCCAGAACAGTCGCATCAAGAACGATACGGCAATCGGAATCATGTTCACATCCGCCTTCGCCCTCGGGATCATCCTGATCTCGTTCTTGCGTAGCAGTAGTGATCTCTATCACATTCTGTTTGGTAACGTCCTCGCGGTCCGTCCGAGCGACATGTGGATGACCGTCATCATCGGATTGATCGTCCTCGGTGGAATCTTCTTGTTCTACAAAGAGTTGCTGATCAGCTCGTTTGATCCGACGATGGCGCAAGCCTATGGACTATCGACGCGTTGGATTCATTACGGACTGATGACGTTACTAACACTCGTCACCGTCGCTTCACTTCAGACCGTCGGCATCATCCTCGTCGTCGCGATGCTGATCACACCAGCAGCGACCGCGTATTTACTGACGAACCGCCTCTCACGGATGCTGTTCCTAGCGGCAGGATTCGGTACGCTGTCCGCCATCGTCGGACTGTATTTCAGCTTCACCTATAATCTATCTTCCGGTGCGTCGATCGTCCTCGTCGCGACGACGTTGTTCGCACTCGTCTTCGTCTTCTCACCACGTCACGGTCTGATGCGTCACCGGAAACGAAAGGAGTCTACTGTATGAAAGTAAAACTTTTTCTGTTCGTCCTCCTCAGCACGGTCTTACTTGCTGCTTGTTCGACACCAGCAGAAGATAACGGGAAGCTGAAGGTCGTTGCGACGTATTCGATTCTCGCTGACCTCGCACGTGAGGTCGGTGGTGAACATGTCGATGTCCACAGCATGGTCAAGATCGGGGCAAACCCGCACGAGTATGATCCACTTCCGGCAGACGTACAAGCGATGGCAGATGCTGACGTCGTCTTCTACAACGGGTTGAACCTGGAAGCCGGCGGTGCGTGGTTCGATAAACTCCGGGCAACGACTGGCAAAGACGCGTCTGACGCGCCAGTCTATCGTTTAAGCAAAGGCGTCGAACCGAAATACCTGACGACGAAGGGCAAAGAATCGGAGACTGATCCGCATGCGTGGCTCGATATAAGCAATGGGATTCGCTACGTCGAAAACGTCAAGCAGGCATTAATCAAGGAAGATCCGAAGCACAAAGCCGACTACGAAAAAAATGCCGATGCCTATATCAAAAAATTGCAGACGCTTGATCAGGAAGCGAAAAAGCAGTTTGCCGCTATTCCGAAAGCAGAACGTCATCTCGTCACGAGCGAAGGAGCCTTCAAATACTTCGGAACTGCCTATGACGTCAAAGCGGATTATATTTGGGAGATCAACTCAGATAATCAAGGGACTCCGGCTCAAGTCCGCCGGATCGTCGATACGATCAAGGAGCAAGATATCCCTGTCCTGTTCGTCGAAACGAGCGTCGATCGGCGGAGCATGGAAACCGTCTCAAGGGAGACTGGTGTTCCGATCGGTGGTACTCTCTTCACTGACTCACTCGGTGCACCGGGTAAGGATGGCGACACCTACTACAGCATGATGCAAGCAAACATCGAGACGATCACGGAAGCACTCGCCAAGTAAGCGTCAACAAATCGTCACGCCTTCTGGATACGTCTTTCCTTATAATGAAGGCAAGACGATGAAAGAGAGGCACATTATGCAAACACGACTATATCGTTACGCCTTTCCCCTCAGTATCAGCCTGTTGCTCGCTGCATGCGGAACAGCTGATCAAACGGGTGCTCCGAAGACAGAACAAACGAATCACGGAGATCATGCTGACCATGCCAGCCACGGTGTTGGTGATCAACTCGAGAAGACCGCGGGACCAGACACGTTACCCGCTTTTCTGAACGAACAGGATGAGTCGATCCAGACGATTTACCGCTCCGTCGCTAAACATCCTGATCTCTTGAAGAAGATGCCTTGTTATTGTGGTTGCGGTGAATCTGCTGGTCATACAAGCAACTATGACTGCTTCATCGAAGAGCAGACTGCTAGTTCCACGACCTGGACGACGCACGGCATCACGTGCGGCACGTGTCTCGATATCGCAGCACAGTCAATTGTCGCTTATCAAAAAGGTAGCTCCGTCAAGAAAATCCGGACTGCCATCGATCAAGCTTATAAAAAGACCGGTGTCACACCGACGCCAACGCCAGCACTTTAATAAACAGTCCGCCCTCCTCGCGATGAACGTAAGGAAAGGCGGACTGCTTTTTCATGTTCCGTTTTTCTGTCTCATGTGGAGCGCTCTTGACTTCTAGCACGCAAAACGAGCGGTCGACCCGACAACAGCTCATCCAGTTGATAGTACGTATGCGCCCGAATCGGTCGATCCGTTCGTGGCAGATGACGGAGCTCGTATGCCACTTCGAGTAAGTAAAATTTGTATTCCTCCCCTTCATCAAAACCGAAGCTCGCGCGACGTTCTTCGATATACGCTAGGACACGCTCCTGTTGCGAGAACGAGAGCCGCTGGACTTGTGGGGCGAGTGCCTCGTGCGGAGAGAGCACGATTTCCCGCTCCGTGCGATACAGTCGATGCATGACGCCACCACTTTGACGTAAGGCAATCAAACGCGCGGGTCTATACGGACGGGGGTGCGGGTGGGCATGGACGAGGTAACGTTCAATCGTGACTTGAGTCGGTCCTGCCGGTAGAGAGATGACGTCATACATACAAAATCGCTCCTTCTCGAAATTGATAGCTACTCTCATATGCTACCATATCTATCCAGCATTCTTTCGTTGACGACAGAAGGGGAATCCGTTTTCAAAGTTTCGCAACTGGTTTTAAGACTGAATAGGCGTGGAACAGATGGAGAGAAACGATTCCTATCTGGAAAGGATGATTGTCGATGTCGAATATGTCCGCCGTCGGTTTCCACCGACACTTACCACTGACGGAACACGAAAGTCTGATTGACCTGGAACTACCACGCCCGGAAGCAACGGGACACGATCTCTTAGTTGAGATCAAAGCTGTCTCCGTCAACCCGGTCGATACGAAAGTCCGTGCTCACGGGAAAGACGAAGACGCCCCGAAGGTTATCGGTTACGATGCAGCCGGAGTCGTCGTTGAAGTCGGCGATGATGCCTCCCTCTTCCAAGTCGGTGATGAAGTTTATTACGCCGGTGCAATCCAGCGCCCCGGTTCAAACAGTGACTTCCAACTCGTCGATGAACGCATCGTCGCTAAAAAACCGGAACGGTTGACCTTTAGCGAAGCAGCTGCTCTGCCATTAACGACGCTGACTGCCTATGAAGCATTGACTGATCGTCTCGGATTGACGTTTGATGCTAAGTCGAACCTCGAGAAGACGATCCTCATTATCGGAGCCGCTGGGGGTGTCGGTTCAATCGCGACGCAACTCGCGAATCATGCTGGATTGACCGTCATCGGAACGGCGTCACGCGACGAGACGATTGATTGGGCGAAAGAACACGGTGCACATCATACGATCAATCACCATGAGGCATTCCGTCCACAGCTCGAAGCACTCGGTTATCAGTACGTCGACTACATTTTCTGCTTGAATGCGACAGACCAACATTTCGAGACGATGGTCGATGTGATTGCACCGCAAGGGAAAATCTGCAGCATCGTCGAGACAGACCAAAAACTCGATTTGAGTGCACTTCAACAAAAGAGTGCAACGTTCGTCTGGGAGTTCATGTTCACCCGTCCGCTGTTTAAGACAGAGGACATGATTCGTCAACATGAAATCCTAACACAAGTCGCAGCTTGGATTGAAGAGCATACGCTCGAGACGACTGTGACACAGACATTGATCGGCATGAACGCCGAAAATCTAAAAGAAGCACATCGTCTCGTCGAGAGCGGAAAAACGATTGGGAAAATCGTCGTCGAACATCATTAAATGAATTAAAACAGGACGGGACTAGACTCCCATCCTGTTTTTTGTCGTTCTTTGTGAACATGAATCTCTTACTTTGAAGATATTTTAAGCATTATGACTATATTTATCCGTCTAAAAAATGTACGATTACGGTAACAAATATTCCAACGTAATACATCTAATCGACGCTTTCCACACATACACAAAGGAGCATCCATAATCCATATGCGAAAATGGTTCAATCAAAAGATCAGCCGACAGATCATGTCTTCGTTTTACCTGATTCTCATTGCCCTATCCATCTCATCCATCACCGCCTATTTTTATACGAATCATCAGGTCGCACAGGCGAAACAAGAACTCGATGCGATTAGTGTGCGCGAAGACCGGGCGACAAAACTTTGGGATGATTGGCAGTCCCTCCAGTACGAAATGCGCGGTTATATCGTCTTCGGAGATGACGCGGTACTTGACGTCATCGATGAGAAAAAAGCGTCACTTGAACAACAGACCGCTTGGTTCGAGAAAAATCGTCTGTACAAAGCCGATGAAGTCTATGCGTCGGATATTCGGTCGCTCTATAATTCCTACGCGAACTTCGTGATGCCAAGCTTGATTAAATACGTCCAAGCGAAACAAGCTGGGACGATCGACGAAACGTTTTTGCAGATGCCGAGTCTGAAGGCGATGATGCCTGAAGCACCACGCGATCCCAATCGGAAATTCAAGATGAATGCCTCGAACAGTGAGACGATGCGTAAAAGCGTCAACACGATGGAGAGTACATTCACAAGCTACCGAAGTAGTCTCCGCGCGAAAGAACTCGGTGCGAAAGAGCAACTCGTCACGCAGACGAAGTATGCGGAGTGGATCTGGCTCGTCAATCTACTCGTTCTGTTCCTTGTCATCTTGTTGATCGTCCGCCCGTTCATCGAACGGACGACGCGACAAATTCATCTCCTCAGCAAGGAAAGTAAACTGCTTGCGAGTGGTGAACATACGTTACCATTGATTCCACTCAACCGTGCCGATGAAATTGGAGAACTGAGTAAATCATTCCATCAAATGGCGACCGCGTTGATCGAAAACAAACACCAATTGATGTCAACGAACGTCAATTTGGAAGATGCCTTGAAATTGACGCAACGGAACGAATCCCACTTGCGTCTACGGAACCAATTGACGGAAACACTCGCATCACGTGATAGCATCAGCGCTTACCCTGCGGTCATCCAAAAGATGGTCGAGATTACGAATGCGACGCAAGGTGCCTTGATTTTCAAGGATGGTACGAAAGTGATCGACATCGTCTTTTATCCAAAGACGAATCTCGCGACCGAAGACTGGATGCCGACGATCGAACCTTTACTACGTGAAGCACGACAGGATAAACGACCGCATACACAATTCGAACACGAAGTCGCACGTGCCGTCACACCGGTTCTGGATCCGAGTCAAAACGAGATCATCGCCTATATTTTCTTATCTCGTGATCAAGCTCCGTTTGATCGTTACGAGCAGGAAGAATTAGCTGCCTTTGCGCGACAACTGGCATTGTCGCTCCTACGGATGCGGACGTTTGATGAGATTGAACGCGAACGAGAGAAAACGGCGCGACTGATGAACTCGATTCGTGAATCGATCGTGTATATCGAACCAGACGGTGACATTCAGTTGATCAACCGACCGCTCCTCGATCTGTTTGATCATCCAATTGATGAGAGCATCGATGAGAACGGACTGATGAACATCACACCGTCTGTCGTTCAACTCAAACATCGCGTGGATCAACTACCGGAATTCGAACGTTACTTGAAAAAGACATTCGTTCAGCGGGAAATCGGCGAAGGGATCACCTTCTCGATTGATCACGAGCGCCGCTTCATCAAGACATACTCAGAGAGTATCCATTATGGCGGACAGTTCCGCGGCATTCTGCTCGTTTTACGTGACGTGACGAACGAAGTCGAAATTGACCGGATCAAAAACGAACTCGTCTCGACGATTTCGCATGAACTCCGGACACCGCTCTCGTCGATCTATGGCTTTACTGAACTGATGATTCAACGAGATTTACCTCCGAAACGCCAGAAGAAGTATTTAGAGGCTGTCCACTCGGAAACAGAACGTTTATCGCTGTTGATCAACGACTTCCTCGACTTGCAACGAATGGAAGCGAACCGTCAGGAATACGAGATGGCGCCATTCGATATCGTTGCGATGATTCGCGATTTGAAACAGTTGCACAGTCTGTCGTCGTCATCACACGCGATTCAGATTTCACGAAACGTCGAACCGTTGATCGTCGAAGGAGATGCGAAGAAGATTCGCCAACTGTTCAGTAACTTGATCAACAATGCAATCAAATACTCACCGGCTGGTGGGACGATCCAGATTCAGCTGACGCGACAAGAGACACGCGTCACGGTTGCGATTCAAGATAACGGAATCGGGATCCCTGCTTCCGCAATGAGTAATCTATTCCAAAAATTCTATCGCGTCGACAACTCGGATACCCGCCAAATCGGTGGTACCGGACTTGGACTCTCGATCTGTCGCGAAATTGCCCGAGGACACGACGGAGAGATTCACGTCGAATCGATTGAAGGACAAGGATCGACATTCACGGTCGAACTACCGCTTACGCAAACGACATGATGCATACGAAAAAGCGCCGGAATGCGAATCAGCATTCCGGCGCTTTTTGAGTTAGGTAATGTTATGAGTTGAGACGGCTTGCCACTTCAACCGTCCGTTTCGCTTGATGGCGTACAGCCGGTTCGACCGATTCGACCATGTTGCCGTCTTGGTCGACAGTGACTGATGTACCATATGGATTTCCGCCGGCTGCGAACAAGACAGGATCCGAATAACCTGGTGCCGCAACGATCGCACCCCAGTGGAACATCGTCGTATAGACTGCGAGAACAGTCGCTTCCTGACCGCCATGCGGATTCTGTGCCGACGACATCGCACTGACGACTTTATTGACGAGTTTGCCTTGTGCCCACAGTCCGCCTGTCGTGTCGAGGAACTGTTGGAATTGACCCGGAACATGACCGTAACGTGTTGGGACACTGAAGATGATTGCATCTGCCCAGTCGAGTAGATCTGGTGTCGCTTCTTCAATATCACGTGTGGCATCCGCATGCTTTTGCCACAACGGGTTCGAAGCGATCGCTTCTGCTGGTGCTGTCTCCTTAATTTTCGCAAGGCGGACTTCTGCTCCTGCTGCTTCTCCCGCTTCTTTTGCCCATGAGGCAAGTTGATGGTTCGTTCCGGTTGCGCTGTAATAGATGACCGCTAGTTTCACGTTTGACATGACTTCGCTCCTTTTTTAAAAGACAGTGACGGACAATGAACGTACACGCTTTCTATTCCCGCTTTCCAAGCAAATTAACGTCAATTGTTTGAATTCAAGAGAAAATATAGACCTATTTTCGACTACATCATGGAACGAGCGCACATGGCTGTCCACATCTGAGCGTTCCACCATCAAATGTTTAGGGTAAAGACTGTGTGACGACACACGTAAGGAGTACTGACCATGGCAATTCGCTACACCCTTTATCTGTTACTCGGCATGCTGAAGTTCATGCTGTTTAGTTATTTTACAAAAACTGACCTTTCGCTCCATTTAACACTGATGAACCTTGCCGGTATGCTGATCCTGTCGAGCTGGACGTTACTGATCCCGTGGAATAAACGCCGCTGGGTCTGGCTCGGTCTACTGCTGGCGCACAGTTTTCTACTTGCTTCCGACATGTGGTACTACCGTTACTTCGAGGACTTCCTCTCTGTCTCGCTCCTCTCACAGATGACGCAGATGAGTGACGTCAGTAGCGGCTTCACCGCTTTGATCGTACCGCAAGACTTCCTTTTGTTCGCCGATAGTTTGATTTTCGTCCTACTGCTCTTTATTTTCCGCAAACGACCGGAAGTGACGACGGCAAAAGCACGCCGCCGGACGTCTGGAATCCTTGCAGTCAGTGGCATCATTTTGTCTGCCTCACTGCTGACCTACCGGACGCTAACGGAAGATCGTCAACCGACGGCAACGATCTCCGATATGCGTGACTATTACCTATTCGGCTTTTGGGGTTATCACGGGTGGGATGTGTTCAAAGGCGTGACCGGACGACCGAGTGACGGACTGACGGCACAGGAGCAACAGCGCATCAATCAAAAGGAACAGACGAATCCGACGGGTCCGAAGCAAACACCGAATATCATTCTGGTGCAGCTCGAGTCGTTCCAAGCTTCAGTCATCGACCAAACCATCAACGGCGAAGAAGTGACGCCGAACCTGAATCAGTTGAAAAAGGAATCGCTCTACTTCTCGTCGCTCTACCACCAGACGCATGAAGGACGAACTTCGGACGCCGAGTTCATTACGAACACCTCACTTTATCCATTAAAATCAGGCTCCGTCTATACGCAATACCCGACGAATGAATTCGAGCCGCTCCCTGCATTACTTGAGAAAAACGGATACGATACGGCAGCGATGCATGCCTACGAAAAAGGTTTTTGGAATCGTGACGATGTCTACAAGAACATCGGTTTTAAGCACTTCTTCAGCCAAAAGGATTATTCAAAAGAGAAGAAAATCGGAATGGCGCTGAACGATCAGCAGTTCTTCCTCGAATCGATTGATCACATGGAGACGCTGCAAGAACCGTTCTTCTCGTTTTTAGTTGCGTTGACGAGTCATACTCCGTATGAGATCGACAAGGAAGACCAGACGCTTGATCTGTCCGGTTATGAGGATCCAATGCTGAAACGATATTATCAGACTGTCCATTACGTCGATACCGGTATCGGGAAGATGATTGACGAATTGAAACAACGGGATCTTTGGGATCAATCCCTCGTCATCTTTTATGGCGATCACGATAGCGGACTCGTCAATGAAGACAGTGAGATGCGCAAAAAAGCGGATGTCTCGTCTCCGGTTGCTGCCTTTGAACTCGAGCGCCGCATCCCGCTCTTCATCAAAAAACCCGACCAGCAAACCGGTCGGGTCATGAAAGAGAATGGCGGACAAATTGATATCGCACCAACGATCATTGACTTATTGAATCTCAAGACGTCCTATATGATGGGACAATCCCTCGTCGACGACAAACCGAATCTGACGGGCTTCCGCGATGGTTCGTTCCGCTACAAGGACTATTACTATGAAGCGGATTTGACGAAAGCCTCCGGTGAAGGCACCTGCTATGACGTGTCGACTGAGAAAAAAACCGAGATGAAGTTCTGTCGCAATCAGGTGAAAGATGTGAGCGAACAATTAAAGATATCGGATAAGATTATTGAAGAGAATGAGCTGAAGTAATCGCATCGTGTCTAATTTTCTAAAAAGCCAACAAGCCTGACTTTTTTCACGTCTCTTGAGGAGTCAAGCTTGTTGGTCTATTTGTGTTTCATTATTAATCTTCAAGTCTTTTTAAATTGCTTCTAGTGCAAACTGAATCAATTGATACGAGAGCCAAAACATCAAACAACCGATTCCAAAATCTAATACTTTCCAAGCCATCGGTTTTTTAAATACAGGCATTAACCATCTCGCCCCGTATCCTAAACCAAAAAACCAGACAAAGGAGGCAATCAAAGCTCCGATCAAGAAATTAACTTTTTGATCAAATGTCAAAGTCCCAGCTATGCCACCGATGATGACGACCGTATCTAAATACACATGTGGATTTAAAAGTGTAATCGCTAATGTGAGTAAGATTGTTTTGGGAATGGTCATGATTTTAGGAGCTGTTGAAACATCCATTGTGTGTGATGACGAAAATGCACTACGAAAAGATTTGAATCCGTATAGGAGTAGAAATAGTCCTCCAACACTCGCAAGACCAACATTTGCAAACGTATTATTCTTAATGACGGTACCAATCCCTAGTACGCCCATGCACATCAACAACACATCGCATAAAAAACAAACTAGCGCTACCCAGAAAATATTATTCCTTAATAAGCCTTGTTTAAGGACAAAAGCGTTTTGAGCACCGATTGCGACGATAAGCGTACCTGATGTTACTATGCCTTTTAAAATTTCATTCACTTGACGTCTCCTCTTTCATTATCTTTATCTCTAAACTGATGAGTGGTGCTTATGTAATTCTTTCAACTATTAAGTATACTATCGTAAATAAAAAGTACCGAACCCTATTTATTAGGATTCGGTACTTACAGATGAAATAGCTTACATCATTCCGCCCATTCCACCCATGCCGCCCATATCAGGCATTGCAGGAGCAGATCCGGCTGGTTCTGGTTTATCAGCGATGACGGCTTCCGTCGTTAAGAACATCGCTGAAACGGACGCCGCGTTTTGAAGTGCTGAACGCGTCACTTTCGCTGGGTCGACGATTCCTGTTTCAATCATGTCGACATACTCGTCTGTTGCCGCATTGTAGCCCATTCCTGGCGCTTCATGCTTGAGACGCTCGACGATGACTGAACCTTCTTGACCCGCGTTTTCCGCGATTTGACGAAGTGGTGCTTCGAGTGCGCGAAGAACGATGTTGACGCCTGTTGCTTCGTCGCCTGTTGAGACTGACAGAATCGATTCGACGGCTTTCGTGACGTGAATGAGAGCTGTTCCCCCACCTGCTACGATGCCTTCTTCGACTGCTGCGCGTGTCGCGTTGAGTGCATCTTCAATTCGGAGCTTACGTTCTTTCAGTTCTGTCTCCGTTGCTGCCCCGACTTTAACGACGGCTACGCCGCCTGCGAGTTTCGCCAAACGCTCTTGTAATTTCTCGCGATCGAAGTCACTTGTCGTTTCTTCGATTTGCGCACGGATCGTCCCGACGCGTGCTTCGATTGAATCGCCGTGTCCGTGACCTTCGACGATCGTCGTGTTGTCTTTTGAGACGACGACTTTCGACGCACGACCGAGTTGCGTGATTTGTGTTTCCTTGAGATCAAGACCGAGGTCTTCTGTGATCAATTCTGCGCCTGTGACGATCGAGATGTCCTCAAGCATCGCTTTCCGGCGGTCACCAAAGCCTGGTGCTTTAACTGCTACCGCGTTGAACGTACCACGGAGTTTGTTGACGACGAGTGTCGCAAGTGCTTCGCCTTCGACGTCTTCCGCAATGATGAGGAGGGGTTTGTTTTGTTGAACGACTTGCTCAAGAACCGGAAGAATCTCTTGGATGTTCGAGATCTTTTTGTCCGTGACGAGGATGTATGGGTTCTCAAGGACCGCTTCCATCTTGTCTGAATCCGTGATCATGTATGGTGACGCGTAACCACGGTCGAACTGCATTCCTTCGACGACGTCGAGTTCTGTCGTGAAGCCACGTGATTCTTCGATCGTGATGACACCATCTTGACCAACACGTTCCATCGCTTCCGCGATCAATTGACCGACTTCTTCGTCTGCTGCTGAGATCGCTGCGACTTGGGCGATTGCTTCTTTACCCTCAATCGGTTTAGCGATCGTGTGCAATTCTTCGACGGCACGACGGACCGCTTTTTCGATTCCTTTACGGATGACCATCGGGTTTGCGCCCGCTGTGACGTTTTTGAGACCTTCGCGAATCATCGCTTGTGCGAGGACTGTCGCTGTTGTCGTACCATCCCCTGCGATCTCATTCGTTTTCGAGGCAACTTCTGCAACGAGTTTTGCACCCATGTTCTCGAAGTGATCTTCGAGTTCGATTTCTTTTGCGATCGTTACACCATCATTCGTGATGAGTGGTGAACCGAACTTCCGCTCAAGAACGACGTTGCGTCCTTTTGGTCCGATCGTGACTTTGACTGCATCCGCTAATGCGTCGACCCCGCGGAGCATTGCCCGACGTGCTTCTTCACTGAATAAAATGTCTTTTGCCATGACTGAAATCCCCCTTGTAAATGATTGAACAGATTACTCGGCTACTGCCAAAATATCGCTTTCGCGTAAAATTAAGTATTCATTGCCGTCGACTTTGACTTCCGAACCGGCATATTGTGCATAAATGACGTGATCTCCGACACTCACTTCAAGTGGTACACGTACGCCTTGCTCTGTCACACGGCCTGTACCGACAGCGACGACTTTACCCTCTTGTGGTTTTTCTTTCGCTGACCCAGGAAGAACGATTCCTCCGAGTGTTGTTTCTTCTTTTTTAACGACTTCGATCACGATGCGATCACCAAGTGGTTTTAACATGCGAAACATCCTCCTTGAAAATGACTGTTTTTTTAGCACTCACTTTAGTTGAGTGCTAACATATTTTTATCTTATACGCTTTCTCTCCTGAATTCAAGCCTGAACCTTTATCCGTTTTCCCGAAATCGACACCTTTGAATCATCGTCAATCGTGCGCCAAGACCGTTTGTTTGTTACAATCGGGACAGTACCTTCATTACAAAGGAGTTGTGTCCTGTACGATGAAAAATCCAATCAGTCTGCCTTTCCTGATGGCGGAGAAGTGGCAAAAGCGTCATGTCATCCCGATCATCATCTATCTGATCGTCCAATTGGTTCCGGGTTCGTTCCAGTATTTCCTTCCGAAGAATGTCATTGCTGACGTCGCCGGTTGGTGGCTTGCGATCGGCTTTACGGTCGCTGTCATCGTCTCCTACTACTGCTTGCGCCCCGATTGGCAGAAGTGGAAGGCAGAGGGACGTCAAACCGATCCGATGGATACGTTGAAATGGATCGGAATCGGGATCGTGCTCTTGTATGCGCTCTTGATCAGCGTCAATTTGATTGATGCCTGGATGGCAGGCGGGATCGAAAATGTCGCGAAATCGCAAAATACGGATCAGATCATCCAAGCGATCCAAGTCATCCCACTCCTGCAAGTCATGGTCGTCTTGCTTGGACCGATCATGGAAGAGTTCTTGTTCCGGCATATCCTGTTCGGCAATCTCTCCTCGAAGCTCGGTTTCTTCTTCAGCTTCATCTTGACGGGTGCCTTGTTCGGACTGATTCACCAAGACAACAAATTTTTAATCTATGTCGCGATGAGTTTTGTCTTCTCGCTCGTCTTCGTCAAGACGCGCCGGATCATTGCTCCGATCGCCATCCATGTCTTTAACAACGGAATCGTCGTACTCGCCATCTACGCGATGTCTTAATTTACGAAAGGTCGTGTTTTCATGCGTCAAAGCTCGAACTTCATGGCAGTGTTCTATGCCATATTCGGTATTCTCTTCATGTTCCTTGCTTACAACAATTCAGTCGAGGCAGGAACGGTCTTCAACTTCTGGACGATCCTGTTGACATTGTTCGCCGCGATCGACTTCTACCGTCTCTACTTGATCTTCCGCTTCCGCGCAGCAGCAAAGAAGATGATCAAGAAGGAACAGGACAAAAAGAACGACAAACAATAAAAAAACGAGATTTCCGTCAGACGGGAATCTCGTTTTTTGGTTTATTCTTTCGCTTGACCTTTGCGGTAGGAATCGATGATCGTCTTCGCCACATCGAGACTCAACCGCTCATCTAAGACCAAGTTCTTGATCATATTGACGAACTCGACATCCTCCTGCTGCACCGAATCAATCCGCTCAATCAACTGGTTCAACTTCGCCCGGACGGTCGGATAGGATACTTGATAAGCCGTTGCCATATCCTTCAACGAACCAGAGCTCAAGACGAACTTCCGGATGAACTCGAGATGCTCCTGTTCGAGTGCCAGTACCCAAGCGGGCACGTCTTGTCGTTCCATCGTGTTCCCTCACTTCTCTTACAAATCTTGAATCTCCATTCGTTCTTTTTCACGCTTCAGTTGCTTACGGCGCGAGTCGATACCCATCTCAGCCATTGAGATCATTAAACATATACCGGCAAACGTTCCCATCCGAATCACCGATTTTCGATCCGCTGAGTGTGATCCTGTTCCGAAATACCAGTAAATTCCAAGACTAATGATGATCGCTGGAATGATGAGGCTCCAGACTCTTCCGCGTCTTGCTAAGTAAAATTGTACGATACAGACTGTGACAATACCAATGACGATTCCTACCATTTGCATCCTATCGCCTCTCCCTTATGATTATATCAATAATATTAACTTTAAAATAAATAATATTCAACATTATTTTAACTATAATCAAAAATAAGCGATTTTCTTTAAAAATAATCGACTTTAATCTATTTTCAGGAACGAAAAAAGAAGGACTGACGATTCAGTCCTTCCTTGTATTTACGACAATCACGCACTGCGGACGTCGTCTTTTTTACCTTCTGTCGACATGAATGTCTCGAGTTGGTCTTCGTCCAGAACACCTTCCCACTTCGCGATGACGAGTGAAGCGAGCGTGTTTCCTGTGACGTTGACGACCGAGCGCATCATATCCATGATTCGGTCAATCCCCGCGATGAAGGCAAGTCCTTCTGCCGGGATACCGACCGTACCGAGTGTTGCGAGTAAAACGACGAAGGAGACGCCAGGAACGGCAGCCATCCCTTTTGATGTCAGCATTAAGACGAAGACAAGCGTCAGCTGTGTTCCGATCGAGAGATCAATCCCGTACATCTGTGCGATGAACAAGGCTGCGAGCGCTTGATAAAGCGCAGATCCATCAAGGTTAAACGAATAACCCGTCGGTACGACAAAGCTAACGATTGATTTCGGAACACCCATCTTCTCGAGTTTTTCCATGACCCGTGGCAGTACCGTCTCAGACGATGCCGTCGAATACGTCAGCAATAACTCGTCCTTGAAGATACGCGTGAAATCAGAAACACGAATGCCGACCCACTTCATGATGGCACCGAAGACGATCACCATGAAAAGAAGCGCTGTGACGTATAATGTCGCAATCAGTTTAAACAATGAACCGAGCGATTCAATTCCGAACGTCGAGACCGTGACACCGATCAAGGCGAAGACACCGATCGGCGCGAATTTCATGACGATGTTAACGAGATTGAACATCGCTGCTGCGACGCCTTCAAAGAAACGAACGACCGGTTGGCCCTTCTCTCCTGCAAAACCGACACCGAGTCCGAATAAGACCGAGAAGAAAATGATGGCAAGCATATCACCGCGGACCATCGCGTCCAAGATGTTCGTCGGGACGATGTTGACGATTTTGTCGACGAGTCCTGCATCTTGTGTCGTCTCTTCCGTTTCGACATACGTCGAGATGTCCGTTTTATCAAGTGTCGACATGTTAATACCAGCACCCGGTTCAACGAGATTGGCTGCGAACAGCCCCGTGAAAATCGCGATCATCGTTACGATCGTGAAGTAACCGAGTGTCTTGACGCCGAGACGTCCGAGACTTTTCGGACTACCGACTGATGAGACACCGAGAACGATCGTCGTAAAGACGATCGGAACGACGATCATTTTCATCATCCGGATAAAGATGTCACCGATTGGCTTAAGCCACTCCGCGACATGGGGATTCCCATAAAATACACCACCGACTGTGATCCCGAGAATCAAGCCGATTAAAATTTGCCAGGCAAGGCCAATTGGCTTACGTTTCGTAGTTGTCATACCCTTCCTCCTTATTACATCCGTCTTACTTGTATCCTACATGTAGTGGAACATAAGTAGAATTTTGTCCTAAATACAGTACGTTGTCAAATCGTTCTGTTATAGTACAAAAATGAAATTCATACAAAAAAACGTCCAAAATCCGCTTGTTTCCAAGCATTTTGGACGTTTAAACATTATTCAAGATTGTTGATTGACGCGTTCCTCAATCAACGCACGATTGCGTTTTTTAAAGACTTCGTTATGTGACGAGACCATCGCCACTTTTGGCGCTTCCGGCTCAATGAAGCGTTTTGCCCGGTTGACGGCATTCGCCGCATCTTGAAAGGCACCTGAGATCAAATGGACCTTCCCGTCGTGTGAAAGAATATCTCCGGCAGCATATAGTCCCGGTACACTCGACTCGCTCGCCGCGTTCCCCGCGATATAGAAGTCATCGACCCGTGCGATATCGAGATCACAGGCGTCAAGCAGTGCCGCGTCCTGCTCGTAGCCGTGATTGATGATGACTTCATCAATTGGAATCTCAACGATTTCCTCTGTTTGACAGTCGATCAATTCGACCGATGCGATCCGTTGATGATCAGGACTTGCGATCAGCTTGTGAATCGTCGTATTAAGGAGACAGACAGCAGAACTTTTGACGAGCTGGTCGACTTGCGCCTCGTGCCCCGAGAAACAATCCCGGCGATACGTGACGTAGACTTTTTTTGCGACCGGTTCGAGCTCGTTCGCCCAGTCGATCGCAGAGTTTCCACCACCTGAGACGATGACGGTCTTTCCTTTAAAGCGTTCAATCGATTTGACCGTATAGTTCAAGTTCGACACTTCAAAGCGTTCCGCACCTTCGACTTTTAATTTTTGTGGATTGAGGATGCCGCCGCCTACCGCGACGATGACTGTCTTCGAATAATGGATCCGACCCGATTCTGCTTCTAAGACGAAGTTGCCGAAGACGTCTTTTGCGATCGAGATGATCTTTTCATTCAATTGAACAGTCGGTTGGAACGTCAGTCCTTGTTCGACGAGTTGAGCCATGAGTTTTTCACCAGTGATCGGTGGCTGTCCGCCGACGTCCCAGATCATCTTTTCCGGATAAACGTGCAATTTTCCTCCGAGTTCTGCTTGATACTCAATCAATTTCGTCTTCATGCCCCGAAGACCACTATAGAACGTCGAATATAACCCTGCAGGTCCTCCGCCGATGATCGTTACGTCGAACAACTCCTGTTCCCTCATCTCACTCACTCCTCATCTTTGATTACGATTGATTATCATTCTCACTCCCTCATGATAACGTGAACATCTCTTGAACACAAGAAAAAATGTTGACAGCGTTTTTATAGGACTGGTATGGTTAATGAGACGATAGTGATAATCATTATCATTGAAAACGGAGAGAACAACGAAGGAGTCGTCGCGTATGGTACGTCTAGCAACAGAAGAAATCAATATCGGCTACGGTGATCGTCCCATCGTCAAAGACTTGTCCGTCCAAATTCCCGATCGACAAATCACGACAATCATTGGGGCGAACGGATGTGGCAAATCGACTTTATTGAAAGCGATGACACGGATCATTCCTCATCAATCAGGACGTGCATTGCTCGATGGTCTCGATATCGCCAAGGAAAGCACGAAGCTACTTGCCCGGAAAATGGCTATTCTGCCACAAACTCCAGAGAGCGCAAGTGGTCTGACGGTCGCAGAGCTCGTCTCATACGGTCGTTTCCCGTACCAAAAAGGATTCGGACGCTTGACGAAACACGATTACGAGATCATCGATTGGGCACTCGAAGCAACGGATACGATGGCATTCAAACACCGTCCGGTCGATGCGCTGTCGGGTGGTCAACGTCAACGGGTCTGGATTGCAATGGCACTCGCCCAAGAGACGGATATCATCTTCCTCGATGAACCGACGACTTATCTTGATCTCGCCCACCAACTCGAGGTGCTCGAACTGCTCGAGCATCTCAACCGGACCGAAGGACGGACGATCGTCATGGTCCTGCATGATTTGAATCAAGCGGCACGGTTCGCCGACTATATCATCGCCATGAAAAACGGCGAAGTCGTCAAAGCCGGGACGTGTGAGGAAGTCATCGCAAAAAACGTCTTACAAGAAGTATTCCATATCGATGCTGAAATCGGACGCGATCCGCGTACGAACAAGCCGATGTGTATCACCTACAACTTAATTAAGGGAGATTAAATCATGAAGAAACTACTTTTACCGGTTTTACTCATTCTCACGCTCGTCATCGCAGCGTGTGGCAATACAGAGAAGAAGGACGATGCAGCATCTGGGTCGAAAAACGAGACGATCACGTATAAATCGGAGAATGGCGACGTCAAAGTTCCGGCTAATCCAAAACGTGTCGTCGTCCTCGCTGGGTTCGCTGGTAACGTCATGGCACTCGACGTTCCTGTCGTTGGTGTCGATTCGTGGTCAAAAGCGAATCCGAAGTTCGACAAACTCAAAGATGTCACGGAAGTATCGGAAGAGAACGTTGAAAAAATCATCGAACTCGAACCCGATTTGATCATCGGCTACTCAACAACGAAAAACCTCGATAAAATTAAAAAGATTGCTCCGACGGTCACGTACACATACGGAAAAGTCGACTACTTGACGCAACATATCGAAATCGGTAAATTGCTCAACAAAGAGCAAGAAGCACGCGACTGGGTCAAAGACTTCAAAACACGCGCTGCTGCTGCCGGTAAAGACATCAAAGCAAAAATCGGTGAAGATGCTACTGTTTCTGTCATCGAAAGCTTCGATAAACAACTCTACGTCTTCGGCGATAACTGGGGTCGTGGAACAGAGATTCTCTACCAGGAAATGAAATTGAAAATGCCGGATAAAGTCACGAAGATGGCATTAAAAGACGGATACTATGCATTGTCACCAGAAGTCCTTCCTGAATACGCAGGCGACTACCTCGTCTTCAGTAAGAGTGCGGAAGCGGACAACTCATTCACGAAAACGGATACGTTCAAGAACATTCCAGCCGTCAAAAACGATCGTGTCTTCGAAGTCGATTCGAAGGAATTCTACTTCAACGATCCGCTCACACTCGAACGTCAACTCGAGTTCTTCAAGAAAAGTTTCCTTGGCGCATAATGAATAAGGGAGGGAACCTGCGGGATTCCTCCCCTTTTTTTGTGTCTCACTCACTGAATCAGAAATGGAGGCGACATTCATGTCAGCTGGTCGAATTCCGTTCGGCATTAAAATCACACTCGGTCTCGTCCTCTTTTTCGGGATGTTCTGGATCGCAATGACGTTCGGTGCCGCCGATACGACGACGCGCGAAGTCTGGAACGCTTTGACGTTCGGACCGTTGAATGAAAAAGCAAAAATCGTCCAGGAAATCCGCTTGCCACGGGAACTGGCAGCGATCCTCGTCGGAGCAGCACTCGGTGTCTCAGGTGCCATCATGCAAGCAATGACACGCAATCCTCTCGCCGATCCCGGTCTGCTCGGTTTGACGGCGGGTGCGAATGCAGCACTGGCGCTCGTCATCGTCCTGTTCCCGAAAATTGACTACTTCGGAATCATGATCGCGTGTTTCGTCGGAGCAGCACTCGGGGCAGCACTTGTCTTTGGAATCGGGGCTTCGAAAAAAGGCGGCTTCTCACCGCTCCGGATCGTCCTTGCCGGTTCCGCGATCTCAGCTTTTCTATACGCGATTGCAGAAGGAATCGGGATCTACTTCAAGATTGCCCAAGATGTCTCACAATGGACGTCTGGTGGACTCGTCGGATCGACATGGGGACAACTGCAAATCATTGCTCCGGTCATCGCAATTGGAATCGTGATCGCGTTCATCTTCTCACGACAATTGACGATTCTCAGTCTATCGGAAGAAGTCGCGCTCGGACTCGGACAGAACATCCAGCGAATCAAGGCGGTGCTTTACGTCGTCGTCATCCTGCTTGCCGGTGCTGCTGTTGCCCTCGTCGGCAACATGGCATTCATCGGGCTGATGATTCCGCATATCGTCCGTGCGATCGTCGGGACGGACTATCGGTTCATCCTGCCGATGACCGCGATTTTTGGTGCGACATTCATGTTGCTTGCTGACACAATTGGACGGACACTATACGCACCGTATGAGACGCCAGTCATCGCAATCGTCTCGATGCTCGGGCTACCGTTCTTCCTCTTGATCGTTCGGAAAGGAGGGCGTGCTTTCTCATGATGGAATCTCGTTTACGCCGTCGCCAGCAACTGACGTTTTGGACGTTGCTGGCACTATTGATCGCAACACTCGTCGTCAGCATCGGTCTTGGACCTGCGTCCCTCTCGTATGATCGTTTACTGCCGACGTTACTTGGAAACGGATCGTTCAAAGAGGAATTCGTCCTCTATTCGCTCCGCTTGCCCCGACTGCTCATCACCGTCATGGCAGGAATGGCGCTCGCCCTATCCGGCGCCATCTTACAAGGGATCACACGCAATGAACTCGCTGACCCTGGTATCATCGGTATCAACACAGGAGCTGGCGTCGCCGTCGCCTTGTTCTTCCTGTACTTCCCGACCGATGTCGGATCGTTCATTTACTTGTTACCGATCGCTGCCTTCTTCGGTGCACTCGTCACCGCGACAGCGATCTACCTGTTCTCGTACGACCGTGTACAAGGACTCCAACCGATTCGCTTGATTTTGACGGGTGTCGGCTTCTCGATGGCGTTATCCGGAATCATGGTCATCCTGATTTCATCGACGCGTCGTGAAAAGGTCGACTTCATCGCCAAGTGGCTCGCCGGTAACATCTGGGGGACGGACTGGATCTTTGTCTACTCGCTCTTGCCGTGGTTACTCGTCTTGATTCCGCTGACGTTCTATAAAGCGAATAAGCTCAATCTGCTTGCCTTGAATGAACCAGTCGCAATCGGTGTCGGCGTCGCGATTGAAAAGGAACGGATCCAACTCTTGTTGACAGCCGTTGCGCTCGCCGCTGCTGCCGTCTCCGTCACCGGTGGGATTTCCTTCATCGGTCTGATGGCGCCGCATATCGCCCGCGCGCTCGTTGGACCACGGCATCAATTCTTCCTACCGATTACCCTCTTACTCGGCGGCTGGTTGCTCGCGTTCGCTGATACGATTGGACGCAACGTCGCTGGACCAGACGGTGTACCGGCTGGGATTGTCGTCGCCTTGATTGGAGCACCATACTTCATCTATCTCTTGTTAAAAAAATAATCAAAAATCCGCATCAAACAGTTTCTTTCGCTGATTAATCCGGACTTTTTGCTTTAACGTTTCCACCACGCACGTTCGATTTCACCCATCGTCACGTACGCCGGATCGATTTGTTTGACTAACCGGTTCAGTCGAGTGACACCAAGACTGACTCCACCAACCCAAAAGAGGAAGATGCCAAATAAATAACCAGAGGCACTTGGAATCGACTGCATGACAAAGTAAATCAGCCCCGCCACAACATAACCGATGATTGTCAGACGAGCTACTTTTTGGACAGTTTGTTGATAGATAGTCGGTGTTAAATACGACTTCATGAGCCGTAACCGGACGATTTCTCGAGCGACTGCCGTCGCGCAAAGACAAAAGAGCATGATTGGAAGAAAGGCGGATGTAATTGCCGAAACAAACCAAGCAAATACCGCAAAAATCAATACAGGGATCAAAAAGAAATAAGCGATGACATGCACTGGACGTTTCATTAAATTTAGACGTGCTTGTCGCTCGAATAGGTGTTCCATTTCGATGTTCCTTTCTGTCTGACGAAGCGGGCTACTTCTCCGTCACTGATATAGTCCGGGTCACGCGCCCCATCGCGTCGGATGATCCATTCGCTGATGAAATAGAGCGGTGTTAAAATCGCAAAGATCGCCACAAGCATCTGCCAGAACGGTCCCTCGATCGTCTGGATGATGACGATCGTTAAGACAACGTACAGTAGGACGTGACTACCGACACGGAGTAAAAATTGCCGACGGACCTGTGCTTTTGAGATGTAGCCGTCTAAAATTTTTCGTTTTTTTAGTTGGTAGCGAAAATCGGAGCTGAGAAAAAGGGCTGGAATCGTCAAAATCAACAAGGGGATATCGGTCCACTCGATCAAGATACCGACTGTTATGAATAAGAGCACATTCCAGTACCAACGTGTGCCGAGCCACTCGACGTCCCGGTACGCGAGCGCAAGTTTTTGTAGACGTTCTTCTCGAGCCGTTTGCATAGCCTCTTCTCCTTTAGCGTGGTTTGTGGATTTCTTTTTCCGTCACATACGTGGGATCGATCTTTCGTGAAACGAACTCTAACGCTTTTCGACAGAGCCAGTAGAACGGAATGACGATGATGACGAGACCGATTAAGAAGGACGTGTTAGGTCGACCGACCGCCCAGACGATCAGACCGGCGAGTGCTCCGTATTGTAAGATGCCGATCAGTACATGTACCTGATAGAGCCGTCTTGCTGAATCCTTTGATGTATATTCTGCGACAAGCGCGAACCGCTTCCGTTGTAGTAACATGTCATAGCCAAAATACAATAACGGGACGATTATCGCATAAACCGGCTTCTCGAGTGTGTTACTCAGCGCTAAAAATGCCGCAAGCATGACCCACATGCCGGTCTTCGTCTTCTGATGCATCTCTTCGTACAGCGCCGCTAAGGCATCCGTTTGTGTATGTACGTGTTCCATGATCATCCACCTCTCTATACTGTCATATACTTACATTTTACTAAATCGGTTTCATCTGTAGTACGATTTTCGAAAAAAAAGAAGACGTCCTACCGCTTAGGGTAAGACATCTTCCGTGAAGACTACGCACTGACCTGAATGATCAGATAGATGACGCTATAGGCGACAATCGCGAGCGGTATCATCGCGACACCAATCAGCCAGCCGTTTTTGTCACGGATACCGAGGTATAAGACGAGACACCCTACGATGAAGGCGATTAAGGTCGTGAACGGATTCATGGTTGTTCCCCCTCTGACTTGTTTCTGTTCTTAAATTTCCCCCTCTCCTCGTCTCATAAACCCTTCAAGGCGCTTCGTTACATAAGAAAAGTCAGACGGATTTCCGCCTGACTATATCTTTTGTTCCTTATTTTTTCGTGATGACAACTGTTTTCGTAACAACGTGTCCACCGAGGTCCTTCAGTTTCAAGTTGTACGTGTTTTTCCCCTTCTTGAGCGTCACTTTTTTCGTGATCGTCTTTTTGAAGGCTTTCATTTTGTACGGCTCTTTGAACGTCCGGCGGTATTCCGCGCTACCGTTGAAGTCAAAACGTAACTCGCTGTAGTTATCGCGAAGAACGATCTTCATCTCAGCTGTCTTTGTTTTACTTGAAACGGTTTTTGGTGCTGTGACACGAATCGTCGGCAGTTCTGTGTCGATGATGACTTGGCGACTGAACGCAACGCGGTTCCCTTTGCCATCATACGCCTCGACTTTGAATGACTTGACGCCATCCGTCGTGTACGTCACGTCGTGGCTAAACGCATAGTTTTGTTGCGCCGCATCGAAGCGAAGTTTGACAGACTTACCGTTGATTTTGAACGATTTGATACCTGATTCATCAGAGACGTGACCTGCGATGTTGATGACTTTTGATGTCGCAAGACCAAGTGCGACTGGTGTATCGATTTGAACGTTCGGTACTGCTTTATCGACACCTGTCGTGTTGACGTCTTTTTTCACACTGTTTCCAGCATAATCCTTCACAACGAAGGCAATCTTCGCGCGCTCTGGAAGATCCGTCAACGTATACGCTTTTTCTGTTGCTGCAAGTGGTTGTTTCAAGACACTCTTACCATTGACGAGGATATCGTATGACGCGACACCTGTTCCTTGATCACCTGCTGTCCACGAGAGCGTGGATTTCGACGCATCCCATTTAACGGTCGCAGCTGGTTTTTTCGTATCAACATAGACCGGGAAGAGGTTCGACTGCCATTTTGCATTCGGATAATCGATTACCGATTTGACTTTGTAGTAGTAAAGACCATCCTTGACAGGTTTCCCGTTGATTGTTCCGTCCCAAGCAGCGCTTGTGACTGGTGTGTATCCGTCCTCTGAACCGCTATCATAGTAGTTCTTGACGACGTCCGTTTGCGTATCGAGCTTCTGAAGCGTTGCTTTGTTACGGTCAAGAATCGAGTACTCGACTTTTTTCGCATTCCGGAGGAACGAGATGATCGGGAAGGCTTCATCTGCGCTACCATCGTTGTTTGGTGAGAACGAGACTTTGTTTGCGACGACATCTCCCGCAGCGTTTGCGCCGAGGAATTCGAAGTTATCCTTCACTTCCGTCGCTAGGCCTGTCAAGCCGTAGAATGTGTTATCTTCATCGTACAATGGGGCATCTAGAATCGGAGCTTGATCCCATTTCCCTTTAAAGCCAACGTAAGGAACCGTCAATTCTGGATTCTTACTCTTCGTATCGATCAGACGGACGAATCCTTCGACGAAGTAGCCGTTCTCAAAGACTTGTTCGAGCGGAAGTTCGTTTGCCCAGTCCGTTGTATCCTTCAGATCAACCGATACACTGACTTTCGTTGAGCTCTTCGGATTAATCGAGACCGAACTTGCTTTCTTCGAGCCAACTGCGAATGAGATCGGATATGTGCCTTTGTTTGCATCCACCGTACCAATCGTTCCTTTTTTAAAGATTCCGTTTGCTTCGAGGAAGTTCGATCCTTCTGCACCGAGATCCGATTGAACCGTTCCGGCTAACTTATACGTCACTTTTTCACTGCTGTAGTTTTTCAAATCAAGTGTGAACGTGAACTTCTCGCCGACTTCCTTCAAGGATGCCTTACCTTCACCCGACTTCGTCTCTGTGACGACGACTGGTGTCTTCATAGCAGCACGAAGATCCATCAATCCAGCTCCCTCACGACGTGGAGAGTAGAAGTTGCCTGTTTTTAGCTGCGCATTGTATTTTCCTTGATCGAGTTGCGGACGCGACGTGTTCATCAAGATGTTCTTCGCGAGCTTAACGCGTGTCGCACCGTCGACTTTGAAGTCCTTCGCGATTCGTTGCATGACGAGTGCCGTTCCACCAGCAACGTGTGGTGCCGCCATCGATGTCCCACTCATGACGCCATACTCGTTATCGTTGAGCGTTGAGTAGATTTTTCCACCTGGTGCCGTGATTTCTGGCTTGAAGTCAAGGCTTGGTGTGACACCCCAAGACGTAAAGTCAGACATTTGTCCTGCGACCGGGTTATCTGCTGAGACTGCTTTTCCGTCGAACGTGACAGCGATTGCCTTGCCCTCTTTTGCTTTTGCTTCAAGATCGTTTCCGTCTGCGATGCTGAGTGTGACGAGTGGAATCGTCGGATTGTTGAGCGCCATACTGACGTAATCCCCATGATCAACTCGACCGCGGACGATGACACCTGCTGCCCCTTGCTTCTCAGCTTCTGCTTGGATCATACCGTAGTTGAAACCACCGTTACGTACGACAAAGACGACTTTTCCTTTGACGTCTTTGCCTTCGTAGTTCGAAGCTTGACCGTCACCGACATAGACGACATCCTTCTTCTCTTTATCGAAGACGGCAATCGGATTCGGTGAATCTTGTTTTTGGTATGCCAAATAACCAGCATCCTGACCGTCGATCGTCAGTGCCATGCCTTCGAGTGTCAATTTCGTATTTTCGAGTGATGCGACTTGGAGTGCTTGGCTTGTTAAACCTGGGGCACCGACGACACCGATATCCGGGTTCGCTGTGTACGGGTTACCTGCACCATGACCTGCGAATGCCGAGTTACCAGCAGAAATCGCACACAAGATGCCGTTGTTCATCGCGTTGACGATTGCGCGTTGTTCTGGATCATCTGCATTGACGAACGATGCCGTCGAACCGAGACTCATGTTGATGACATCGGCTCCGAGTGCAATCGCATCATCGATCGCTTTAATGTAGATATCGCTGAATGTCGATGGCATTCCTGGATCGTTTCCGAAGACTTTCATCGCGAGGAGCTGTGTTTCCGGCGCGACCCCTTTGATGCCACCGTTTGCTTCATCGCCGTTTGCTCCGACCGTACCCGCGACGTGCATCCCGTGCATCGATGCGCCCGCACCTAAATCACGGATTTCGCTATCATGATCGGCATAGTTATAGCCGTACGGTACTTTTTCCGTGAAATACTTTCCTTTTAATCCTTTTGTTTCTTTCGCACTATCGACTTTTGAAGAAGTCAAATCGATCTTCGTTTCTGGGCTCAGGACCATGTCCTTATGCGATGGATCGATTCCCGTATCGATGACGGCAACGATCGTTCCTTCCCCTTTAAAACCATAGTCCTGCCATGTTTCTTTTGCATTGACCATGTCCTTGCTGTACAGCATGTCTGGCTTTGCACCTTTAGCAACTTCCGGACGCGCGTATTCATGGGCGATATGTACGCTCTTGACGCCGTTAAGTTGTTTTATGTCTTCGATATCGCCGAACTTGACTTCACCACTGAATCCGTTGATGACGGTCGTGAAGCTCTCCTTATATGTAACGGGAATCGATTTTTTAGCGATGGCTGACTTGACTGATTTTTGGACGCTGACGAGGCGATCTTTGATCGACTCTTTTTCGGCATTGCTCAATGTGCTATACCGCTTGTTTTGAGCCTGGGCGATTTGAATCGCCGGTTTCTCTTCCATCTCGATGACGACACGGACTTTATCCGATTGTTTGTAGTTCTTCTCTTGCCCCGATTTCTTCAGCGAGAGCGCTTGCGGTTTTTGACCCGTTGCTTTGTCTTGCGACGACAGTGCACCTTGCGCACTGACTAGATTGGAAGACGTCATTAAGACGGCTGCCATAAGTGCAATCTTCTTCTTCATGCGTTCGTTTTCCCCTTTTCTGTAAAACCATAGTAGTACTACTGATAAAACAGTTAAACGAAAATTCTGTATATTTAGTTTAATGAATTTAATGGAAATAAACAATTTATATCTGTCTATTTTTTTAATTTATTTGTTTTTCATGACATTTTATATTTTTAAGGAATTTAACTGGGAGTAAAATAAAAACTCCTCGACGCCTCGAGGAGTTAGATATTTGGTATTGGTGGAGACTATCGGGATCGAACCGACGACCTTTTGGCTGCCAGCCAAACGCTCTCCCAGCTGAGCTAAGCCCCCATGAATTATCTTTAGTATACGCATCACTAACTGCTTTATCAATATAAAAAGAACGCTTTCACAAAAAAGAATTCCTTCCAAAATCGTCGGAAGGAATTCACGATTCATTTATTCAATTCACGCATCAAATCCGCCTGTCGTTCAAGCTCTGCCTGTTGCTCGAGGATCAAGACCTTTTTGTACGTCCGCGCAGAAATCAAGATACTGATCTCATAGAGAACGAACAATGGTACCGAGATCATCAAGTGTGACGTCACGTCCGGCGGTGCGATCAATGCCGCAACGACGAACAGCGCAAAGTACGCATATTTCCGATTCTTTCGCATGAAATATGGCGTCACGAGACCAAGACGTGTCAGGAACATCGTCACGACCGGCAATTGGAACAGAAGACCGAACGGCATCGTCAACCGGATTAAGAAACTGAAGTAGTTCTCGACTCCGATGACTTGTTCGATTCCGAGCTCTTTCCCGAGATCCGTTGAGACTTCAAGCAAGAAGGGAAGCAACCAGAAATACGAGAAGGCTACGCCAGCCAAAAACAGAAAGAAGATGACCGGAATATACGTCAATGTCGCTTTTTGCTCCTTGTCATAAAGTCCTGGTCGGACAAATGCCCAGAGTTGATACATCCAGAACGGTGACGCTAAAATCAGCGCAATGATGAACGCAAGATTCAAATACAACATTAAAGGATCGGCGACGTTGAAGGCATTCAAACCGATACCGAGCTCTTTTAAGTCCGCTTGCAAGAAGCGAACGAGCGGTCGGACGAGCGGAAATGCGACAGCGAACAGGACGACGACGATGATAAGCGACCAGACGATCCGCTTACGCAGTTCGTCAAGGTGCGACGTCATGCTTTGCTCTTGATCAACCGTCATGATTCAATCACTTCTCTTTCGGTTCGTCCTTTTTATCGTCGTCCATGATGCCGTTCGTGGCATTCTTGAACTCTTTCAATGTCTGACCCGCAGCGCGTCCGAATTCTGGTAACTTCTTCGGTCCGAAGATGATCAATGCGACGACCGCGATTAATCCGATGCTCGCTGGTCCGATACCTAGTGTGAGCGGGATAAGGTTTTCCATTATGATTTCACTCCTTCAGCTGATTGCGAATAATGCTTCATGAAATAAACTAACGACTGCAACTCGATCGATAAATCGATGTGATGGACCCGGACGCTCGCTGGCACGTTCAACCGTGCTGGCGTAAAGTTCAGGATGCCTGTCACACCATACTCGACTAACTCATCCGCTACTGACTGTGCGAACTGCGATGGAACCGTCAAGATGGCAACATCGACCTGATTCGCTTCGATTTGTTCTTTCATGTCCGAAACATGATAGATTGGAACGTCATGCGTCGTTGTTCCGACCTTCTCTTCGTCCGCATCAAACGCAACGACTATCCGAGTACTATTATTCTTTAAAAAGTTATAATTTGCAAACGCTGTTCCGAGATGACCGACCCCGATTAAGGCAACATTCGTCACCTCATCTTGATTCAATGTTTTGCGGAAAAACGTTAAGAGATGTTGAACGTTATATCCATACCCCTTCTTCCCTAATGCCCCAAAGTAGGAAAAATCGCGACGAATCGTTGCTGAATCAACCTTCACCGCCTCGCTTAACTCAGCAGAAGAGACGCGGAGCTTGCCTGAATTGTATAAACTTTGGATGAAGCGATAATATAGCGGCAACCGTTTTGCTGTCGCTTGTGGAATTTTTGTGTCTGGTCCATTCATCCTGCAGTTCCCCCTTCGGCCACATCCATCGTGGCACCCAAATCTTTGCAAAAAGCTTTCTACTCTCCTTGATTGTAAACCACTTCACATAGAGTCACAAATAATATATTCCGCAGGACCTCGCGCTTTTGTTCGTGATAAACTAAAGGGTGGAAGGATGGATGGAAATGATACTCTTACAAGTCAATCAACTCTCGAAATCATTCGGCGTCGAGCCGATTTTAGAAAATATCAAACTGGAAGTACAAGAGCGGGATCGGATTGCGCTCGTCGGACGAAACGGTGCCGGTAAATCGACCTTGCTCAAAATCATCGCTGGTGAACTCAGTCATGACTCGGGCGACATCATGAAAGGCAAGGATGTCAAAATCGGTTATCTTGCACAAGACAGTGGTCTCGAATCGAATGAGACGATCTGGAACGAGATGCTGACCGTCTTCGAACATCTCCAGGAACAAGAACGAACACTGCGCCGGATGGAAATCGAAATGGGCATGGAGCATATCTTGAACGACCCGGTCGCTTACGATCGTCTCTTGAAGACGTACGACCAAGCACAACACGACTTCTCAGAAGCCGGTGGTTATCAGTTCGAAGCGAATATCCGCTCCGTTTTGCACGGCATGCGCTTTTATCCGGATGATTACTCGCGCCGGATTCAGACATTATCCGGTGGTCAACGGACACGACTCGCCTTAGCGAAGATGCTTCTGCAAGCACCAGAGCTCCTCATTCTTGATGAGCCGACCAACCACCTTGATATCGATACACTCGCTTGGCTCGAAAGTTACCTCGGCGGTTATCGTGGCGCCGTCCTGATCGTCTCACACGACCGGTACTTCCTCGACCAAGTCGTCAATGTCGTCTATGAGCTGTCGCGCAATGTCTGTCGTAAGTTCACCGGGAACTACACGAAGTACTTGGAACAAAAAGCGGCCTTGTACGATCAAGAAATGAAACAGTTCGAACAGCAACAAGAAGAAATCGCGAAGATGCAGGACTTCATTCAACGCAACATCGCCCGGGCGACGACGACAAAACGTGCCCAAAGTGTCCGGAAACGGCTCGAGAAGGTCGACCGACTCGACCGACCAGATGGGGATGAACGTAGCACGGTCCTGTCCTTCCCAATTGAAAAACAGAGCGGGAACGATGTTCTTCAAGTCAATCAACTGGCGATTGGTTACGAAGAAGCTGTCTCAAAAGACATCACGTTCCGCTTGCAACGCGGCGAATCACTGGCACTCGTCGGACCAAACGGAATCGGAAAGTCGACGCTCTTGAAAGTTCTCGTCGGTCGCTTACGCCCCCTATTCGGTGATTTCCGATTCGGAACCGGCGTCTCGATCGGATATTACGATCAAGAGCAGGCGGAACTCAATGACCGGAACCGTGTCATCGATGAGATTTGGAACGAATGGCCATTGATGCGTGAACAAGAAGTCCGTTCTGTCCTCGGACAATTCTTGTTTAGCGGCGACGACGTCTTCAAAATTGTCCATGAATTATCCGGTGGCGAACGCGGACGTCTCGCACTCGCAAAACTGAAACTACGGAAGACGAACGTCCTCGTCCTCGATGAGCCGACGAACCACTTGGATTTGGATTCGAAGATGGTCCTTGAAAATGCCCTCGTCGACTACGAAGGAACGCTGTTATTCGTCTCTCACGACCGTTACTTCATCGACCGGATCGCGACACGCGTCATTGAGATGAGTGAAGCGGGTGTGACGGAATACCTCGGTGATTATTCGTACTACACGGAGAAGAAGGCGGAGCAAGAAGAGATTGCTCGTCTTGAAGCAGAGGAAGCAAAAGCCGCAAAGGTCACTGCGTCGAAGACGATCGATAAAGAAGCACAGAAAGAAGAACGCAAACGCCGTCAGCAGATCGAACAACTCGAACAAGATATCGAACGGCTCGAACAGCGTTCGGCGGAAATTGAACAATTACTCTGTGAACCAGAAGTCTTCAATGATATTCCGAAAGCAACGGCTCTTTCAGCAGAACGTGACCAGATTGATGTCGATTTACTCGAATTGATGGAACGATGGGAGAACCAACACTGATGCGGACGAAAAGCTTTTTCATCAACTTGATTCAAGGACTGCTATCCGGCATCCTTTATTTCGTACCGATGTATGCGGACTACGTGTCGACCTTCATCCGACCGGATGCTTTTAATGCTGCGCTTCCTTTGTTCCTACTGATTTCTTGTATGATCGGTCTCGTCATCCAGACATGGAGCGGTCTCTTCGTCAGTTTACTCTCAGGACTATGCTGTACGCTCCTGACGACACAGCTATTCGTCGAACTCAATGATCCGTTGATTTTATCGTATTACGGTAGTGTCTCACCGCTCACCGCTTTCTTGATCAGCTGTGTCGGCATTTGGGCACTCGCGATCGTCTTTTATTTGCTCGATGGCTATCAGTACAGTAAACGTCATGGTCTTGAAGCCTCTTCAAACGAAATCGATCCACAACCTTGAATACTCATGCTTGAACGCTTCTTACATCCAAGATGAATAGTCTCAATCCACATTCTTTGAACAATAGCAAAAGAGGTAACATGCCAATCATCTGGCATGTTACCTCTTTTCTGTGTCATTTTGTCGGTCGGGCAATCGTAAACGTCTTCCCGATCGTCGCATAATCATTCCCTGCTAAACGAGCGACAGCCTTCAAGCCTGCTGCGTCAATCCGGAACGAATCGACGAGTTCATCCGCGACGTGATAACGCAGTACTTCCCCAATCAGAAGATCGGCACCTTCTAGCTCGACGTGTTGCGTCAAGCGCATCTCGAAGCGGATTTTCGCTTCGGCGATTCCGGGTACTTCGATCGCGTCACTATCGACGAGCGTCAAATCCGTCCGCTCAAGCTCACTTTCACCGTAAGCAAGTGGCGCTGCTGTCTCATTGACTGCGTCGACGATCTCTTCGCTGACGATATGGATGACATAACTTTGTTTCGCTAAGATGTTACGTGCCGTATCCTTCTGCCCCTGATCCGTCTGTTGTACGGCGATCACCAGTTGCGGCGGACTGCTTGAAGCGACCGTAAAGAAGGAAAACGGTGCGGCGTTGACCGTCCCGTCCTCTCCTTGCGTTGTCACGAAAGCAATCGGACGCGGAATGATGCTTCCGATCAGTAATTTATAATTGTCTTTTGCGCTAAGCGTTGATGCCTCGAACTTCATGAATGACCCACCTTTTTCTTCACCCGATGAGTGCAGCGAGTGAATAGTCTCCAGCACCGATCATCGCTACACCAAGCGCGATGACGATCAATGCCATGTTGTATTCGTACCCGTTCTGCGTCACCCAGTAACCATTCGCACCGTGTACTTTAACGATCGCGACAAGCATCGATCCGATGATGAGGAGTGCTGCGATCCAGAGGAATACGCCGCCTGCAAACAACAAGCCGCCGATCAATTCAGCAAGACCTGCTGTAATCGCGAGTGCCTTCCCTGGCTTCATGCCTATTGATTCGAACCAACCGCCTGTTCCAGCGATTCCGTGTCCGCCGAACCAACCAAATAATTTTTGTGTCCCGTGTGCAGCGAACGTTAAGCCGATGATTAAACGAATGATTAAAAGTCCTGTATCCATCATTTCTCTCTTCTCCTTTTACCTAATGTATTTTAGTTACTTTAAGTAACTCAATAAACAGACTATATCTTATCACTTACTAAAAGTAAATAGATTTGTTTTAGTTCTTTTTGTTACATTAAGTAAAATGATTCGATTTTTTTAGCAGAAGCGGGTATACTACAACTATAGAAAGGATGAGTGCTGATGGAAGAAGTCGCAATCCAACCGGCTCTTTGTCCCAAAGTCGAACATGCCTTTGAAATCTTAGGTAAGAAATGGACGGGTCTGATCTTACGTCACTTGTTGACGAAGACATGTCGTTTCAATGAGATTCAAGATGCCATTCCCGAATTATCAGGTCGTATGCTCACGGAACGTATGAAGGAGCTCGAAGCGGAAGGCATCGTCATCCGGACTGTCATTCCCGATCGTCCGATTAAGATTCAATACAGTTTGACCGACAAAGGGCGCCAACTCGAACCGGTCATTCGTTCCATTGAGGAATGGGCCGAACTACAAGACTAATGTATAGAAAAGCATCTTCTTTGGAAGGTGCTTTTTTATATGCCCTTTGACATTGATAATCATTATCAATTAAAGTGGAGAAGTACAGTGAAAGGAGGAAGATGCATGCATATCGCGATTGGATTCGTCAGCATGTCCGGTAATACGGAAGATATCGTCTCGCTCATTCAACATGAACTCGAGCAACACGATGTCGACGTGACGATCACGGAACTAGATCAATTCGTCGGGGAGGACTTATCACGTTTTGATGGTCTATTACTCGGCTCATATACATGGGGAGACGGTGATTTACCGTATGAAGCAGAAGATTTTGTCGAGGAGCTCCGGGAACAATCCTTAGACGGGATACCGGCGGCTGCTTTTGGTTCGGGGGATCTTGATTATCCGAAGTACTGCGCAGCCGTTGATTTGATTGAAGACGCATTAAAAGAAGCTGGGGCGACCCTCGTAACGGATGGCTTGAAGATTGAGTTTGATCCGAATACCCCGGAGAAACAAGCCGCTTGTCGTGCGTTCGCGCAAACGTTTCATCGCTTTTTACAACAGGTTCATGCTTGAGTGTCGTTTGAATCCGTACTGTAAGGGAATCGTTAAAGCAGACTCTATGAAAGTGAGATGAATGTTTTATGACGATTCAAGCACTCGTCTTTGACGTCTACGGTACATTATTCGATGTCCATTCCGTCAAAGAACAAGCCGAAGTGCTTTATCCGGATCACGGAGAAGCGATCAGCAAACGCTGGCGGGAGAAACAACTGGAGTACTCTTTCCTCCGGCAATTGAACGGACAGTATGTGCCGTTCAGCCAAGTGACACAAGATGCCCTCCGCTATACGTTACTTGAACTAAAGATCCATGTGACCGAGGAACAAATCACGACCTTAATGGAGACGTACCTGACGCTTGATGTATATCCTGAAGTCAGCTCCGTTCTCGAGACGATGGCGGACAAGCATCTGGTCGTCTTCTCGAATGGTTCCCATGATATGCTCGATCCGCTGATTGAGCAGTCAGGCTTAGCCGATCGGTTCGAACATCTCGTCAGTGTCGATGATATCAAACAGTATAAGCCAGCACCTGCATCCTATATGCATGCCTTAAACACGCTCGGTCTAAAACGCGAGGAGATCCTCTTCATGTCCTCGAACGGTTGGGATATCACCGGGGCGAAGAGTTTCGGCTTCAAAACGGCATGGATCAATCGAAATGGACTTCCGGTCGAGGAATTGAATCTCGATCCCGATCGCATCTATGATGACTTGACGGGTATCACTGAATGGCAATGAACGAACAACAGCGGACTCCTATTTAGGAATCCGCTGTTTTCATGGATTTAGTAATTAGACAAACGTGAGTAACCCTTCTTGAATAGATCGAGTTTCAGACCGCCTTCTTTTTCGATGAAGAAGAGGTATTCGTTTTGATCCGTATCCTTATAGAAGACCTTAAATAACGTCAACGTCCGTTTTTTATTGTTCTCGACAGCCGTCACCTCATGCTTTGAGATGACCTCGGCTTGGACTTGTTCTGCATCCATCTTTTGAATCATTGGTTCGAATGACTTCTTTTCTTGATCCGTCACCGGTGTTCCGGAAGCAATCATGAAATAATCATCACTCGCCTTGTTCGTTAAACCATACTTCCGATCGACGATGACGACGTTACTGAGCTTACCATTGATTGTCTGATCAAAAGCATATAACTTTTGAATCCGGGTCTTTTCCCCTTCTGCTCGTCCGATTTCGTAAAGTGGACGTTGTTTCGTATTCGTCTCGACCGCTTTTTTATCGGGTACGAGTTCTTCCTTATAGGCGACTTGGTATGCGTTGACGATTTCTCGGACCTGAAGTCCGATCGCGACGATGACCAGTACCGCTAACAATGCGATGATGACTTTTTTCATTCCATTTCCCCCAAGTTGTTCGGATTCCTTACTTTAAATCTAGCCCAGGTTCTGCGTTCATGGCAAGTGTCGAATGGCGTAACGCGCGATATGGATGAATCGCAGCCGCTCCGATCATCGCCGCATTGTCTCCACACAGGTGCATCGGCGGAATGACGAGATCAATACCTTCTTTCGCACACGCCGCTTCGAGACCTTGGCGTAATCCTTTGTTAGCAGCGACGCCACCAGCAAGTAGCAATTGGCGTCCCCCTTTATCCTTCACGGCACGGACCGCCTTCGTCACGAGTACTTCGACGACACTCGCTTGAAAACTTGCAGCTAAATCTTCCGGAATGATCGTTTCTCCCCGTTGTTCGGCGTTATGCACGGCATTGATGACTGCTGACTTCAAACCGCTGAAGCTAAAGTCATACGAGTCCTTCTCGAGCCAGACGCGTGGAAAATGGAACGTATCCTGACCAGTCTGTGCCAACTGGTCGATCCGTGGGCCACCTGGATACGGTAACTTTAACGTCCGAGCAACTTTATCATATGCTTCTCCGGCGGCATCATCCCGTGTTTCACCGATGACTTCATATACACCGTCTTCTGGCATGTAGATCAGTTCCGTATGCCCACCTGATGCAATCAAACAGACGAGCGGGAATTCAAGCTCTTGCACGAGACGATTCGCATAGATATGACCTGCGATATGATGAACACCAATCAATGGTTTATCATGCGCAAAGGCGAGTGCCTTCGCTGCGCTGACACCAACGAGTAAAGCCCCGACCAGTCCCGGTCCTTCCGTGACAGCGATCGCATCGATATCGTCGATTGTGACGTTCGCTTCCGTCAAGGCATCATCAATGACGTATGTGATCCGTTCGACGTGATGACGTGATGCCACTTCGGGCACGACGCCACCGAATCGTTTATGACTTTCGATTTGAGACGAGACGACGTTCGATAAGACGTCGGTTCCTCCACGGACGACGGCAGCCGCCGTTTCGTCGCAACTCGATTCAATTGCTAGAATCAATGGTTGTGTCATAGGTCTTCTTCCTCCAGTTCCAGCCAGTAGATGGCAGCATCTTCGTTGTTATCTTGATAATATCGTTTTCGAACACCGACATACTGGAATCCAAGTTTTTCATATAAAGTCCGCGCCGGTGTGTTCGAGACACGTACTTCGAGTGTCATTGCCCGCAAACCAAGCGCACGACCGACGGCGATCAATGCCGTTAGCAAATCTTCACCAAGTCCTTGTCCGCGGTGTAACTGCTTGACGGCAATATTCGTAATATGTCCTTCATCCGCGATATGCCACAGACCAGCAAATCCGACGATACCATCTTGATCGGCAACGACATAATAGGCATTCGGATTTTGCGTCATTTCCGCTTCGAAGGCATCTAGCGTCCACGGTGTCGCAAACGATTCGAGTTCGACCGCATGAACACCTGCAGCATCCTGTACGGTCATACGACGAATGCCCTTACTCATGACGCTGTGCCTCGATCCATTTCGCTTCTGCTTCAGCTAGACGCAGGTAGCGTGGCTCAAACGCATGCGCTTCGACTGTCTGACGTGTTGCGCCGAGTAAAGCGAGTACGCCGGCACGCGGCGTCCGGAAAGCAGGAGCCGCCTTTTCGAAGGGCTGAAGAATCTCTTCGAACGCATCGACGTCTCCTGTGACGAGTGTATCTGCCGGTAACGTCTTCACAAAAGATGCAATTTCGACATGCTGTTCTTCAGCGATTCGTTCTCCAGCTTCGTATACTCCGACAAACCCTGCTCCACGCCGCGCATCTTGAATCGCTGCGACGCGTCCCGTATGACCTGTCGAAGCTGCCATCAGTTCAAGTGTCGAGATGGCAACGAGCTCGATGCCGAGTGTATACGCGAGCGTCTTTGCTGTCGTCGCTCCAATCCGTAAACCCGTATAAGAACCAGGACCGTCAGCAACGACGACGCGTGTCAGTTGAGCCGGTGTCCATTTTGCTTCCGCCATCAAGCGCTCAAGTAACGGCATGAGTTTCGTCGCATGATTCAAAGACGTGACGTAAGATGCTTCTGCTACAATCTGTTTCCCGTCTGAAAGAGCGACCGATAGTTGTTTCGTTGATGTATCAATAGCTACGATTTTCATGATTTCAATCCCTCACATAATGTAATGTATCGTTCTCCGATCGGCTTCAGCTCAAAACGTCGGCTATCGTCACCTGTTCGTGTAATCGTGATTGCCAATCGATCAGGTGGAAGGCTGTCCGCAATCAATTCAGACCACTCGACGACAGCGACGCCTTCACCATTCAAATATTCTTCAAGTCCAATATCATCACCGGAACCTTCCAGGCGATAGACATCCATATGATAAAGAGGAAGACGCCCCTTATAGACTTTCATGATCGTAAAGGTTGGACTGTTGACGTGACGCGTCACACCCAATCCTTTCGCAAAGCTTTGGGTGAAAGTCGTTTTCCCAGCACCTAAGTCTCCGTCAAGCGTAATGACCATCCCTGCTTCAGCACGTCGTCCGAGTTCAAGGGCTAAAGCAGTCGTTTCTTCCAAGCTGTTCATTTCCAGTTCTATCATACGATGTCTCCTCCTTTAATACGTACTGTTCGTCCTTCTCTATTGTACCGGACGAAAAAGGCAAAAAAAAATACGAAACGCTGAACGTTTCGTAGTAAAGTTGAAGTTAAGTTTAAAATTGGTTGCGGGGGCCGGATTTGAACCAACGACCTTTGGGTTATGAGCCCAACGAGCTACCAGACTGCTCCACCCCGCGACGATAAACGTTTCGGATTTGATTATTTAAAAATTGGTTGCGGGGGCCGGATTTGAACCGACGACCTTTGGGTTATGAGCCCAACGAGCTACCAGACTGCTCCACCCCGCGATGATATAACGTTTCGACAGATATTAATATAACATGTGTCTTTTAAATTGGCAAGTCTTTTTGCCTTATTTCTTTTTACTAACTGTCATAATGAATATTCTTCTATACTGATACGAAAGGAGTGAGCAGATGGGATACTTATTAGATTTACGAAAAATCGTAGGGAACCGACCGTTGATCAGCGTGGGTGCGACCGTACTCGTCCTGAATCCACAGCATGAACTGCTATTTCAATATCGTTCGGATACACACAGTTGGGGACTTCCCGGTGGGTCGATGGAACCAGGTGAGACACTTGAAGAAGTCGCGATGCGTGAATTAGAGGAAGAAACCGACCTTCAAGCACGCAGCGTTCAACTACTAGACGTCTTCTCGGGTCCTGATTACTTCTTCCGTTATCCAAATGGCGATCAAACATATAGTGTGATTCATCTCTTTCAAGCAAAAGGAATATCGGGTACATTACAGATGACGGACGGAGAGAGCCTCGATCTTCGTTATTTTCCACTTGATCAACTACCAGACCCACTTGAAGCACGAGCCGCTGCGCTTTTGAAACAAGTCATCTCTCGTCTTGTCGAAACAACACCTTGAATTTAATGTAGATGTCGTATTTTAAAACTGGCTGTCATTTTGTCAGTTTTTTCTTTTCTACAACAAAAAGACCGACCTGCAATCTGCAGATCGGTCAAGTGCCTGGCAACGTCCTATCCTCACAGGGGGAAGCCCCCAACTACTTTCGGCGTTCAAGTGCTTAACTTCCGTGTTCGGCATGGGAACGGGTGTGACCACTTGGCTATCGTCACCAGACGATCGGGCTCGCGCCCTCAAAACTGAAGTCATCAACAATGCATCTGCTAGAACAAGGCCTCGACCGATTAGTATCACTCAGCTCCACATGTCGCCATGCTTCCACCCGTGACCTATCTACCTCATCGT
>NZ_JACSNE010000061.1:0-1101 GCF_018619035.1 Exiguobacterium sp. s168
AAGTGAAGTGAAATGGGCAGTAGTCAAAGATAAGCTGAGTGGTAAGTTAACGACGAGAGAAATCATGGAGAAGTACGGAATCAAAAATGAATCTCAAATCAAAACATGGATGAGATGGTATCGCTCTAACGAACATTATCGATTTGATCAGCCAATCGGTAAACAATATACCTATGGACATGGTCCAGATTCTGCGAGTGAGGATGACAAGAGAGAACGACAAATGTCACATCTGAAGATGGAAAATGAGATCTTAAAAAAGTACATGGAAATCGAAAGAGAGTTGAGAAAGAAGTAGTCATAAAAATTGTAGAGTTTCTTCGGAGAAAGTATACAATCACCGCCATTCTTAGCGCTTTGAATGTACCAAGAGCAAGCTATTACCGTTGGATTAAGGAATCTGTGAAAGCACCTTCGGTGCTCGAAAAAACCGTCATTGAACTAAGTAAACAGACGAAGTATCGGAATGGACATCGAAAAATAAAGGCATTATTACAGCAAATCTATCAGTTAAAAGCCAATCGGAATACCGTACAGAAAATCATGCAAAAACACCATCTCCAATGTCGGATCAAGCCGAAGCGAAGATGGAAGTCTCAAGGTGAGCGCATCATAACGGCACCGGATCTCATCAAGCGCGATTTCACAGCAAGTAAACCGAATCAAAAGTGGGTGACGGATATCACCTATATCCAATACGGCAGCACGACGAAATATCTTTCCACCATCATGGATCTTTTTAATAACGAAATCGTCGCATACAAGTTATACGAGCATCAACAAACGTCTCTTGTGATTGATACGTTGAAGATAGCGCTTGAGAATCGAAACTATCCCGAAGGGGTCATCCTTCATTCGGACCAAGGAAGTGTCTATACGTCATACGCCTTTCAAGAATTCGTTAAAAGGAATCACCTAACAAGCAGCATGTCTCGTAGAGGAAACTGTTGGGACAACGCAGTTATCGAATCGTTCCACTCTAATTTAAAGTCCGAGGAATTCCAGTACGTCAAATTTAATTCACTAAGAGACCATGAGGTCTCTGAACGCGTTACTAATTACTTAAATTACTATAACGAAGAACGAATCCAAGAAAAATTA
>NZ_JACSNE010000062.1:0-1056 GCF_018619035.1 Exiguobacterium sp. s168
ATGACGAATTGTAATATTAAGTGCAACACCTAGCTGAAAACACAAAAAAACCCATAACGACCTCGTGTAGAATAAAGTTACCACACCACATTCAACGGAGGATTCGTTATGAGCTATGTTCATCTTACCACATCAGAAAGAGTCAAAATAGAGACATATCTCGAGCTAGGTTTCTCTGTCCGAAAGATTGCGGGACGCCTAGGGCGCCAACCTTCTACGATTTCACGAGAACTGAAACGAAATCCTCACTACGATGCTTCTCATGCCAATCAGCGTTATGTGGAGCGAAGAAAGCAGTGCGGTGCACGAACGAAGTTTACGCTTGAAAAAGGAGAGCGCATTCTCGAAAAGTTACGGGAGACATGGTCTCCTGAACAGATTGCCGGACGATTGTTCCAAGAAGATGGACTCTCGTTCAAGACGATTTATCGCTGGATCTATATGGGCCTCGTCGAGGCCGATTCCGGACTCCTTCGACAAAAGGGAAAGCGTCAGAAACCACGTGAGACGCGTGGACGCTTCAACGTCGGACTACCGATCAGTAAACGTCCGACTGACGTCAAAGGGCGTCAAACGTTCGGGCATTGGGAGCTTGATACTGTCGTCTCGGGTAGAGGGAAATCTAAGGCTTGTGTCGCGACGTTTGTCGAGCGAAAGAGCCGTTTCTATCTCGCTGTACCGATGGAAGATCGGTCCGCTCAATCGATGGAGTCTGCGATTCAAGCATTGCATCTCTATTTCCCGACGGGAACGTTCCAAACTGCGACGACAGATCGTGGAAAAGAGTTTAGTTGTCATGAGCGAATTCGTGACAAATTAGGCGTACCCATGTATTTTGCGGATCCGTATTCTTCTTGGCAGCGTGGGAGTAACGAGAATGCCAATGGTCTTCTCCGTGAATTTTTCCCGAAGGGGACAGATTTCGGAAAGGTCAGCCGTTCTGAACTCGCTCAAGCGCTCGCCTTGATTAATGGCAGACCGAGGAAATGTCTCAACTGGAAAACTGCATACGAGGTCTTCACGGAAGAAGTGTTGCACTTAATTTGACAAATCATC
>NZ_JACSNE010000063.1:0-883 GCF_018619035.1 Exiguobacterium sp. s168
ATGGTGCGGTCGAGAGGACTTGAACCTCCACGATGTTGCCACCACTAGGCCCTCAACCTAGCGCGTCTACCGATTCCGCCACGACCGCATAATGCTATTCAAATATAAATGGAGCGGAAGACGGGATTCGAACCCGCGACCCCGACCTTGGCAAGGTCGTATTCTACCACTGAACTACTTCCGCATATAAATGGTACGGGTGAAGGGACTTGAACCCCCACGTCAAAGACACTAGATCCTAAATCTAGCGCGTCTACCAATTCCGCCACACCCGCATAAAAATGGTGTGTCATGCAGGATTCGAACCTGCGACCCTCTGATTAAAAGTCAGATGCTCTACCAACTGAGCTAATGACACATAAATGATATGAAGTTAAAAAATGGGGCGACTGATGGGAATTGAACCCACGAATGCCGGAATCACAATCCGGTGCGTTAACCACTTCGCCACAATCGCCAAAATAAAAATGGTGCCGGCAACAGGAGTCGAACCCGCGACCTACTGATTACAAGTCAGTTGCTCTACCAGCTGAGCTACACCGGCAAAAGAAATGGTGGCTTTGGACGGAATCGAACCGCCGACACAAGGATTTTCAGTCCTTTGCTCTACCAACTGAGCTACAAAGCCGATATTAAAATGGCGGTCCTGACGGGATTCGAACCCGCGATCTCCTGCGTGACAGGCAGGCATGTTAACCGCTACACCACAGGACCGTTTTAAGTATAAGGTGACGACTTCTATAATGATAAAACATCTATGTAAGTCTGTCAATTGTTTTATTAAAAAAACAAAAGCCTGGCAACGTCCTATCCTCACAGGGGGAAGCCCCCAACTACTTTCGGCGTTCAAGTGCTTAACTTCCGTGTTCGGCATGGGAACGGG
>NZ_JACSNE010000064.1:0-798 GCF_018619035.1 Exiguobacterium sp. s168
AGTCACGATTGACGAAGCTTGCGCTTCATTCATGTTTGTATTCCGTAGAATACGATTTTTGCCTCATCGTTCAGTTTTCAAAGTTCGTCATAAAAATGGTGGAGCCTAGCGGGATCGAACCGCTGACCTCCTGCGTGCAAGGCAGGCGCTCTCCCAGCTGAGCTAAGGCCCCATTAAAGGGATGAAATTGAAGATGGTCGGGAAGACAGGATTCGAACCTGCGACCCCTTGGTCCCAAACCAAGTGCTCTACCAAGCTGAGCTACTTCCCGAAAATGCACCCTGAGAGATTCGAACTCCCGACCCCTTGATTCGTAGTCAAGTACTCTATCCAGCTGAGCTAAGGGTGCGGAATATAAGGATCAAACAGCAAACATCAAAATGAAAATGGTACCGAGGGCCGGAATCGAACCGGCACGGGGAAACCCCCGCAGGATTTTAAGTCCTGTGCGTCTACCAGTTCCGCCACCCCGGCAGGGATATAAAAGGTAGAACCTTCATTCATAATTGAATTCTGGTGATCATTGAAGATAAAGATGGTGCCGGCAACAGGAGTCGAACCCGCGACCTACTGATTACAAGTCAGTTGCTCTACCAGCTGAGCTACACCGGCAAGTGTAATAAAAAATGGTGGAGGATGACGGGATCGAACCGCCGACCCCCTGCTTGTAAGGCAGGTGCTCTCCCAGCTGAGCTAATCCTCCATATGTATCGCCTGGCAGCGTCCTATCCTCACAGGGGGAAGCCCCCAACTACTTTCGGCGTTCAAGTGCTTAACTTCCGTGTTCGGCATGGGAAC
>NZ_JACSNE010000065.1:0-635 GCF_018619035.1 Exiguobacterium sp. s168
CATATCGTTGCGGATGCCGGCTATGGGAGTCAGGAGAATTATCAGGATATTCTGATGCGCCGAGGGCGCATTCCACTCATCCCTTATACGATGTTCGAAAAAGAAAAGTCTCGAAAATGGCGCAATGATCCATTTAACACAGCAAACTGGTCTTATGATGAAAGGTCGGATCGTTTTGTGTGCCCTAATGGACAGGACGTAACATTCCGTTACATGTCCAAGAGAACAGATCGGTACGGATTCACGCGTGATTTCAAGGTGTATGAAAGCGAAGGGTGTGATGGATGCCTGTTTCGCTCCCGTTGTACCAAGGCCAAAGAGGGTCGTCACCGACAGGTACACATAAACACTTCATGGGAAGAACAAAAAGAACAGATGAAAAAATGGCTTTCAGATCAAAAAACAGGATCCCTCTATGCGAAACGGAAGATAGACGTGGAACCAGTTTTTGGATATCTGAAGGCTAATTTGAGTTTCACTCGCTTTTCTGTGAGAGGAAAAGCGAAGGTGAAGCGTGAGCTCGGCTTCATCCTCATGGCCGTAAATTTAAGAAAATGGCTCATCCAAAGCGTTGCCCGAAGGGCAACTTGACGCGAGACAATGAAAAAAGAAGGAATTGCACATCCTGAGTGATG
>NZ_JACSNE010000066.1:0-471 GCF_018619035.1 Exiguobacterium sp. s168
CCGTTTCGCTCGCCGCTACTCAGGGAATCGCATTTGCTTTCTCTTCCTCCGGGTACTTAGATGTTTCAGTTCCCCGGGTCTGCCTCACGTTACACTATGTATTCATGTAACATGTCCCATCCCATTACAGATGGTGGGTTCCCCCATTCGGAAATCTTCGGATCAAAGCATACTTACTGCTCCCCGAAGCATATCGCTGTTCGTCGCGTCCTTCATCGGCTCCTAGTGCCAAGGCATCCACCGTACGCCCTTCATACCTTGATCTAGCGTTGGTATTCTAAGAACACACGTCTTAAATGACATGGTTAATTAAAAGTTTGATGTCTTGTTGATGTCTTCAGTTTTCAAGGTGCGAGTGTCTCTATCGAGACTGAGAGACGAGCTCTCAAAACTGAACGATGGGCATGTCCCGTAAGGGACGTTTTCCTTAGAAAGGAGGTGATCCAGCCGCACCTTCCGATACGGCTACCT
>NZ_JACSNE010000067.1:0-466 GCF_018619035.1 Exiguobacterium sp. s168
TGTGTCCCGATGACCTTCTTTGCCATCAAAGAGTGATAGATGTGTTCCTTCGATTTGATCGGCAAGACGTTTCCGAGCGGAGCGACTTGCGCATATTCGTTCGACGCCGGATCGATGACGTAATAGACCGGTCGCTCCGGATAGGTCTCGCGCATGTATTTGAAGAAGTGGTAACCATTGTCCTGCGCTTTATATGGACGTTCTCCGACGAGCCACGTGTTCTTCTCGGCAAACAGCCGGTAGAGCGGGGCAAATGTCATCAGATGATTCAGATAGGCGTAATTTTCATTCGTGAACTCGGTCATCTCAAATGATAGATTCCGGTGACCGACCGTGTAGTACGGAATGATATGCATCGTCGACGTCTCATCTTTCCCTAACGCTTCCGGTGTCAGCTGACGCGTGATATAACGGGCACGACCGAGACGGTGTAATTTCGGTTCCGATCGGTGATAGAAATCGAGCG
>NZ_JACSNE010000068.1:0-455 GCF_018619035.1 Exiguobacterium sp. s168
TCACGAACCGACTCGACGATTGTTTTCGTAAGACAATATTGATTGCCTGATAGCGTTCAGATGCCGTTAGTTTCGGTACTTCGCCTCTCTTTCGAGAGCTTCTAGCTTTTTTAGTAATTCATTCTCCGCTGTGAGGTACTTAATTCGTGCTTCAGCTCTCGCAAGTCGTCGTTCGACGGAATCATCTTTTTTTGGTCGACCTCCAAGATTAGATTTTCCACGTCTCTCATTCAGGAGTCCTTCTTCTCCATAAATGCGATATGTCTTCCGCCACCGTTTCAACGCTTCGTTCGGCGTTTGCTTACCGATCATGTCCAGGTCAAAGCCGCTTTCCTCAAAGATTTGTATCGGTCGCTTACCATCTAAATTCTCACGTACAGCGTGAATCTTAAATTCTCCTTTGTATTGAATCGTACGATCTGATACAGAGGCTACGTGAAGATTCGCTTCAAGTT
>NZ_JACSNE010000069.1:0-427 GCF_018619035.1 Exiguobacterium sp. s168
GGGATACCAAGAGAGTCCTGTATCCGTTCGTGACAGCTGAACTCCTTACCGCGATCCGTCGTCATGGTTTGAAACGTTCCCGATGGGAAAGAAGAATAAAGCGTTCGGATGGCGTGTTCCATCGAGTGAGAAGAACGATCGACCATCGGTAGTACGATATAGAACCGACTTTTACGTTCGATGAATGTCGCGACACATGCCTTTGTCTGTCCTCGTCCTGATACAACAGTATCCAACTCCCAGTGCCCGAACGTCTCTCGACCCCGGACGTCCGACGGACGTTTACTGATCGGAAGCCCGATGTTGAAGCGACCTCTTGTCTCACGTGGCTTTTGGCGCTTTCCTTTTTGTCGTAAAACGCCTAAATCGCTCTTGATGAATCCTTTATATATCCATCGATAGATTGTACTGTACGATGGTCCCTGTT